>CAXBHV010001251.1:0-2777 GCA_963974855.1 uncultured Rhodopirellula sp.
CGGTACCCCCGATCGTCGCGCCGGTTGCATTGAGAATTCGAATGCTGCCCTCGGAGGTTGTGACCTTGGTGTTTCCAAGGTCCACAGTGCCGGTGACGTCGGTGCCGATGTAGTTGCCTTGGACAATCGTGCCCGACCCTTCAATATAGATTCCGGTCGAGCCATTTCCGGAGATAATATTGCGAGCGGCCGCGGTGGCTCCGCCGATCGTGTTATTGGATGTACTCGCCATCACACTAATACCGTCGTCGACGTTACCGATTGCAACCGTTCCCGCCGCATTGGTGCCGATGTAGTTGCCTCGGATGATCGTCCCCGATGCGCTGCCATCGATCCGGATCCCGTCGGCTGAGTTTCCGGAAATGACGTTTCGGTCGGCGTCGGTCAATCCACCAATGATGGTGTTGTTGCCGTACACGCGAATACCATCGCTGCCATTTCCAAGACCAACGCCCGCATCGGCGCCCGCCGCCGTCAGACGGCCGATATAATTGCCGACGATCGTGTTTCCGTCCGACCCCGCATCGATTTCGATGCCGTAGGTAGTGAAGTTTCGGATCACAAAACCGCGAATGACACTACCGTCCGCGCTGGAACTCAGTTTAAAGCCGTCAACTGCGACGTCGTTGCCATCCAGGATGACTGCGGGCTGGTTACCGTTGGCTGAAAAACTGTCGTCGCTCGTAGCATCAATGGTGACCGTGTCGGTGATCGACAGCGTCGACCCAAGAACGATCGTGTGGACTCCGGTGCCGGCGATTGCAAAATCGATCGTGTCGGCGCCGGATTGATTGTTGGCGGCAGTGATCGCTTCGCGAAGCGAAATGCCATCGCCCCCATCGTTGGCGTAAAGTGCCGCTAGACTCGACGTGTTGCCGTTAATGTTGTCAAGCGTATTCGTAACGCTAATTGCCGTCCGTGCTGTCAGTCCTGTGTAATTGTGGAGCTCGGCAATATCGGTGCTCGTCAATGCTCGATCATAGACTCGCCCGTCATCAAGAAATCCATCAAAATAGCGGGTAAAGCTTGATCCGCTGTATCGGTCAACACCCCAACTGCCGAAGTCCAAGTCGGGAACATCATCAAAGAAAACGTTAGTGGTTGACGATCCCACGGCGTACGTGAGGCCTGTGGTCTGCTGCACGCCATTGACATAAAGTTTGTTGCCGCCGCTGTCGACGGTTACTGCGACATGCGTCCATGTGTTCTGAGGAATCACGCCGGCTGCGGTCGATACGTCCAGCAACGTTGTCGAACCTTCTCGAACGAAAAAATCGAATGACCCATCCGTGTCGCGAAAGATTGCCAGACGTGAGTTTGCATCGCCACTATCCGATAACTCAAAAATCACATCTCGATCATTCACGTCGTGATAGACCCAAACGGAAATGGTTCCTTCTGTTAAACCTTGAAAGTTGCTGGCATGCGGGCTGAAGTCAACATAGTCGTTGGTACCGTCAAGACTCAACTTGCCGTCACCGACCTGATTGGTGACGATGGCGGT
Source organism: uncultured Rhodopirellula sp. (assembly GCA_963974855.1). Taxonomy (GTDB): domain Bacteria; phylum Planctomycetota; class Planctomycetia; order Pirellulales; family Pirellulaceae; genus Novipirellula. The sequence continues at coordinate 1,505 of CAXBHV010001251.1, forward strand.
GTTGATCACGGCGCCGTTGGTCAAGGTGCCGTCATAGTTATTGCCGCTGCTGTCACTGGCGTCGGTATCAAACGTGTTGTGGAGCGTCAGACCCGATGTGATATCCAACGTGCCGCGCCAAGACGTTTGCGCGAGGTAGCTGAACGCGACATCAGTTGACACGTTACCGACGGTGTATTCTAAAATCCAGTCACCGCCTAGTTCGGCGTGTCCAGTCGCGTCATCACTGGCTGCAACGTCTGCATTCGTCCCCAACGCGATCATTTCGATCAGGTCGCGACCCGATTCGGTCGACGCCAGATCACAGCCGTAGATCAACAAGTCGGCGTCGCTATCGAGTGCATGGCCCCACGATGCGATCTCGCCCGCGTAGTTCGGTGCCGCATCGAGATCCAATCGAGTGTTGCCAAGCTGGATGCCCTCGCCGTCACCGTGACTGAGCAAATGAATTGCATCAACGCTTGTCAAATTGCGAAGCGTCTCGGTAATTTGCAGAATTCCGTCTTGGTCGGCCTGCAAACGGATGATCAGCCACTGGGTTTGATCTCCTGATCCATCGCGGAGATTCGCGAGTAACGTCTCGGCATCTTCCACGCCCGCATCGACAAAGACGACTTCGATCGGTAGTGCGGGATCCAGAACCACCGCTTCGGCCACATCGACGGTGGCGATGTCGATCACATCGTGGTCGGTGGACAGCGGCTGTGTGGCTGGCGTTGCAACATCGCCGGTGGCTTCCCCGTCAGCCTCGGACATCTGACTCAAAAGCGCCGCCTCGAGATCGAGATCAATGTCCATCGACCCATCGAGACCATCGACACCTTCGCCGCTAAGCAAGATGCGTTCTTCGAGAGGGTAGAAGTCAAATTCGCGAGGCATCGGTTGCAATCCATGGCATTTCTTCGTCGGACAAGCTGACGCAGCGGCCTCGTCATAACTCCTTCGCGTGGTGCGAAACGAAACTCCCATTTTGGTGGGGCATGCAGAGGTCTAGTACTTATCTTCGCCCTCATGAGCCTCGACTTCTACAATCAGGGAAAGAAACCGGATTGAGGCGACGTTGCGGATAATTCCGACGATCTGGATGAGATAAGATTTCCGCGACAACCGTTATCATCGGATCAACCGATGGAAGCTGGGTTGCGCAGATCATTTTCAACGCTGTTGTAAGCAGCTAGGTGGGGGGCAGCGAATCGGCCGTTTTGGCACTAGCGGGCCGTTGATTTAATCGAAATGCGAATCGCATTGGTGAGCCGTGGGCCGTAAGGCACCG
>CAXBHV010001252.1:0-2773 GCA_963974855.1 uncultured Rhodopirellula sp.
TACTCGTTTGCGGGCCGCCCATTGCAGACGCCGCTGTACGTAGTCTCAATAATGCACTCCGTGTTCCAATAGGTAACCAAAGTCGAGAAAGGCCGCGGAATGCCTAGTAATAAAAGATTTCGTTGAGCAAAGCGGTGGCGAGCACGTCAACTATCAGCTGACGTCGGTAACTGAAGGTGACGCATTCCACTCGGGCTTGATCCGTCTCTCGACGAAACGTTTTCACAAGGCACTTTGCCAACGGATTTGATGAGTGCGTAATGAATGTCACTCACGACCTCCGCCATCGCCGAACTTGCACTCACTGCTCGGCATGCGGGTTGCATTAGTGGCTTGTATCAGTATTGGAGTGCTAACACAAACCTTACTCAGTCGAGGTGAAGAAATGAGCTCGGTCCGAAATGCGATTGCACGAACTTGCCATTGGTTGGCGGAGTGGTTAACTCCCAAACGCTTCGCTGCACCGCCAAGTGAACCTGATCGTATCGTGATCGAGTTCTTGGGCGGACCGCTCGATGGCCACGCAGAGACGGTCAGTCGTGTCAGTTTGAATCGGATGAAAGCGTGGATCGAAGTTCCCATCTCTCGAACTCTGTTTGATGTACTCAACGGTGCGGAGCCAAGCAATGTTCGACAATTAACAAGCGTTGCGATCTATGATCTCGTTCCTTTGAATTCGAGGTGGCGTTTTCGATTCCGCTGCCAAACCTCAATACACCACCAGCGTGACCGAGCCCAGGCATAGATGAGTCCGGCGATCTAATCTTCCCCTCGCAACCATCCGATTTTAGAAAACCCGAGATAAGCAAATGAACATGCAAACCCAAGAACCAAACCGTGTAGCACACCCAATTGAGTTCGCGACAATCAAACCTCTCAAACTGATGCATGCGGTCGTCTATGACGACTATGGCGAAGCGAGCGTCTTGCGTACGGGAGTCGTTGAGGTTCCGCGACGATTGCCCGGCCAATTGCTAATTCATGTAGAGGCGTCGAGTGTGAATCCGATTGACTACCGGATTCGCAGAGGCGAGATAAAGAGGTTGCTATTGTTTGGGTTCCCTCGAGTTCCAGGATACGACGTGGCTGGTCAAGTGGTCGAATGTGATGCGGACGCTCCATTCAAGCCTGGTGATCGAGTGATGGCGTATCTCGACCATCTTCGCGGCGGAGCTTGTGCCCAGTTTGCTGTTTGTCCGATGAATGTGGCAGCCAAAATTCCCGACTCGATGCCAATGCGGGAAGCTGCTGCGATCCCACTGGCTGGCACAACGGCGCTTCAATCGCTGCGCGATCATGGGCAGATCGCTCCTGGGAAACGAGTGCTTATCAACGGAGCGAGTGGTGGAGTCGGGTCTTTCGCCGTTCAGATTGCAAAGCACTTTGAAGCTCACGTCACTGCGGTTGCCAGTGGTTCGAACGAAGAATTTTGCATTCAACTCGGCGCGGACCGTTTCTATGACTACTTAACAGTTGATTACACCAAAACAGGTGAGCGGTGGGATTTGATCTTCGACGTCGCGGGGAAGTCTGGCTACCTCGACGCTCGTAGTGTGCTCACCGAAGGCGGGCGTTACGTTTCAACTGAGCCGGATGCGAAAGGGATGTTCATGACGCTCGTGACGTGGCCATTGTCCAAGTCCGGGACCGTAATGTTGGCAAAACCTTCGGCGGCTGACCTCCACGAACTGGTCAACCTCTACGAACGCGGTAAACTTAGAGTTACAATCGACAGTCAATTCTCGATGAATCAGGCAGCCGATGCGCATCGCCGCGTCGAGCAAGGTGTCGACCGCGGAAAAGTCGTGCTAGTAAATCGCTTTTAAGTGGACAGCCTAAACAAGCGGGGTCTCGATTTTGTCGTTTTGCAAATCGCTTCAGTCGATCATAGTCCGAGGCGTTAGCAACAGACATTGATATAGAGACGCTTCCTCGCTTACGCTTTTTAAAGTTGCGTGTTTTTCACAGCCCGACTCGCAAGCGAGGGGAAATGGATCTAGATCCGGTCCCTCGCTGGCGCGTCGGGTTGTGATTTTCTGGGATAGATTACTAGTCCAACACCTCACAAAAATTTTTGGTGAGCAGAGTAATGAAGACTATTGTAGTTGCAACTGATTTCTCAGAACGCTCGGATCGCGCGATCCGACGCGCGAAGCTGCTGGCGCGTGAATTCGATTCCAAGATCCATTTGGTTCACGTTGTTGATGACGACCAGCCGCAGGTGATCGTGCAGGCAGAACGGGATGCATCAACCAAACTACTTAAGGCCCTGACGCATACTCTCGGCGAGATTGACGCCGTAGAATGCGATTTTCGTGTCGTGCTTGGCAATCCGTTTTCCGGAATCACGCAGGCAGCGCGAGACATCGACGCTGACTTGATCGTGATTGGCCCGCATCGTCGACAACTTCTTCGAGATATCCTGGTCGGGACAACTGCCGAGCGTACGATCCGGACCGCAGACCGCCCCGTCTTGCTGGCCAACGGAGTTCCGACAGGGCCGTACAGTCGAGCGATCGTGGCGACGGACCTTTCCTCCTATTCCGAAACAACGATTCGCACCGTCGAATCACTTGGATTGCTCGATCGGCTGACCGTTACTCTGCTCCATGTGTTCAGCGTTCCAGCAACGGCTCTGATGAGCCGCGCGTCGTTGAGCGATTTTGAGAAGCGAGCGTTTGTAATGGGAGAAAGAAAGCGAGCGAGTGAAGAGGTTAAGTCATTCATTGAAAGGATCGACGTTGCAGGGATCTCGATGCTACTCAAACCCGCC
>CAXBHV010001253.1:0-2772 GCA_963974855.1 uncultured Rhodopirellula sp.
TAGCGTTGGCCCCACAGACGAACTTTCTTCGTAGCGGAACTCGTCAAGAGTTTCGTCCGGTCTCCCCACGCTTCCCCGAAAGTCTTGACGACTTCCGCTACAGTGATGATCACTTCAGCGCTGTCCCCACTGACGAACTTTCGGCAGATTGCGATACAGCAGCCATGTGTAGAAACGCCGAGGCAAAACACATCGCAACCATGCAAATGCAACCGCATCCAGACTGCCATACACACGCAATGGCGGTGATTTCGAGCGTGCAATCCTGGCCACTTTTTTGGCCACCGAATCAGGAGTGGCGAGAGCTCGATTCATCATCTTTGCGATAAATTTTTCCATGTGATAGTAGTGTTCGTGATACGGGTCACTGCAATCACTCGATGCCTTCGCACTCATCACCGTGTAGGGGACTTTCGCGAACGCATCAGATCGCATGAACCCCGGTTGCACCAAAGTCACGGAAACATTCCAAGGTTTCAACTCGTAATAAAGTGCCTCACTGGCCCCTTCCAAGGCAAATTTAGATGCCGAGTAAACCGACATCGTGGGCATCGCCATCATCCCGCCCACGGACGAGATATTGACGATCCTGCCACATCGCTTGGCGCGCATGCCCGGCAGAACACAGCGTATCAATTCAAGCGGCGAACGAAACTTGATATTCATCTGATGCAATCGTTCCGGCTCCGTCACATGTTCAACGCAAGAACGATAAGCGACGCCGGCATTGTTGATCAGGATATCGACTCCTCCGAGTTTCGCGTCGATCTCGGTGACCAAGTCGCACCGCTGCTGCGGATCGGTCACATCCAACGAGCGTATCCAAATCGTCTCGCTCGCATCAATTCCTTGCTCTTTAAACCGAGCCAACGAGGACTCGCGTGAGGTCAGGACGATGTGATACCGCTGCTGCGTTTGCTCGGCGATCAGTCGCCGCGCCAACGCCAACCCCAAGCCAACCGATGCTCCTGTGACCAGCACTACGCGGCGAGTTTCTACCGGCCTTACAACGACATATCCGGATGCTTCAGCGTTCGCACGAGCCTGTTTCAGCATCTTCGTATTAGGCTTGTGCATCCTTCGTTTCCCAGCAGTGTTGGTCTATGTCATCTGCTTTGGATGCCAACCGTTTAGCCTTAAAAGCACAACGCTGCGAAACATGTCAAAGGGAGAAAATTACGGCACTTCCGTTTCGTAGCTACGCTCGCCAGAGCGTGGATGTTTGCCGCCCAAATGCGAATCACCACCTTCTGGCGAAGGTAGCTACGTAAAAAATCCTTCCCAGCATTACCCAAAGCAAATCCACCCAACGCATCTCCTATGCCAACCGATCCGAGCGAGCATCGCGGCGGAAAACATGTCGGCGTTATTGCGTAAATACACGATAAAGACGGGTAATTACGATCGAATTTTCTCGATGGAGTGCCTCGCGACATCTGCACAGAAAGCAGGCGTATAGATGTCTTGCTGCCTCAATGACCAGCACCCGCGTTAGCCTTCCAGCAGTCGCGCCAGCGTCATTGCCAAGCCTCGCAGCGCGTCTTTGTCGGGCAGGCTGATCGTCAATTGCGGACGTCCTTCGCTGTCCGTTTCGACACACTCGCTCAGTCGCTCGGTCAACCGATCGACCGTTTCGCTTGATGGAGGGGTGTCCCCCGGCTTGTTGATCAGTTCCCCAGCTAACGCGAGTGCGGCTCCGACAAGCTGGCCGCTCGCAGCCGAAACTTTCTCGCGTCGTTGACGCAACGATTCCGTTTCCGCCTCCACCCGTCGCTGTTGGCTCTGGTCCACCGGAGCGGTCAGCGTGGCCCCGATGATTTGCTCAAGCCGCCGTTTCAACTCCTCCATACCACTGAACAGTTCGACCGACTCGACATCACTCTGCATATCGAGCGATGCATTCGCCAAATCTTGCTTGGATGCCAACGTGTCCAACAACTTCTCTTCGATCGTTCCCGTGGTCACCAATTTGTAGACATGGACGGGATTCTTTTGCCCCATGCGGTGAGCTCGCGCAATCCGCTGCTCTAACACCGCTGGGTTCCACGGCAGATCGACGTTGATCACCGTGTTGGCACTCTGCAAGTTCAACCCCGTTGAACCGGCGTTGGTCATCAGGATCACACGGCACTCGGGGTCGTTCTGAAATTGGGCCACAATTCCAGCTCGCTTCTTTTGTGGCACTTTTCCATCGAGCCGCACATAGTCGCACCCGATCTGGTCCAGCCGCCGCTCCACCCGATCGAGCATCCGTCGCCATTCGCTGAACAACACAATTTTGCGAGTTGGGTCGGCGATCAATCCGTCAAGTAACTCACCGAGTCGTTCCAGCTTGCTGCTGTATTCCTGTTCCTGTTGATCGATAAGGTACGTGCTGTCGGCGACCATCCGTGCCATTGCCAGAGCGCGACGCAGACGCAACATGTCAATTTCGGTTAGAAATTTCTTCGCCGTGATTTGGGCAACCACCTTCATGTTGCTGTCGTGAATTTCCAGTTGTTCCGCCGTCGGTTCAATTCGCACGATTTCATCCGTTCGCTCCGGCAATTGTTTTTCAACTTCGGCCCGTGTCCGCCGCAGCAAGATTGGCTGCATCGTTTCGCGAAGCTGATCAAGTCGTTGGTACCCGAGCGTTTTCCCCTTCTCGTCAACAACCCGATGACGATGAAAGAATTGATAGGCAGGTCCAAGACGCTGTTCGTCTACAAACCGTGCTACCGTAAACAACTCGCCAAGATTGTTTTCCAGCGGGGTGCCCGAAAGCACCAACCG
>CAXBHV010001254.1:0-2769 GCA_963974855.1 uncultured Rhodopirellula sp.
GTTGGGCAATACCGTCCGCCGTTCGCTGGACCCCAAACCATTGGAAGAGGTAGCGTCGAGAAACCCGGATGATCGCCGCCCGATGATCGGACGAGCACGCATCCAATTTGACGAAGGCGATTTTGGCGGCGCCATCGATTTGCTGCGAGAAATCATCGAGGCTCATCCATCGTTTGTGCCCGCGAATGCGTTGTTGGCTCGATCCTTGGCGTCGGCAGGACGTTTCGATGAACTGCAGCAATGGGCCGAAAAACCCGTTGCGGGAATCGAACAACAATCGAACTACTGGTTAGCCCTCGGCGATTGGGCGAGAGCGAAGCAGCAAGTCCCGCAGGCTGCTCGAGCGTATTGGCAGGCAACCCAGGCCGACGCCGATGTTGCTGAGTCGTGGACAAAGTTAGGCGTTTCGCTCAAACAACTTGTGCAAAGTGGCAGCGAACTTCCGAAACAAACGATCGAATCGGTGGATCGCAGAGCCACGCTGTTGAGCAAGTTCAATCAACAGAAGAATCGTTTCGAGCGAACCGGTGAAATCTCACGCGAAATCGCCACCGACGTTGCCGTCACGCTACGAGATCTGGGGCGATTATGGGAGTCCGAGGCGTGGGCAGCCACCGCGATGACGTTGCCAGCCGACGATGCCGTGCCGGTGGAAAAGACGCGAAATCAGATCATATCGCTGCTGCGAAACGACACGCCGTGGCAAACGAAAAAACAACACCCCGAATTTGCAATCGATTTGTCCTACCTGCCCTTGCCTGGGATTGTGGCGTCATCCGCATCCGGCAATGCAGCCAACCTCGATTCAAACCAAGCGACATCGGACGCCATCGCCGCAGATGCGACGACGCCCAAGCTGCATTTAGTCAATGAAGCCTCACTTCGCAATTTGAACTTTCTCGGCGCCACCGCCGACGACTTGGACCAGCCCGGCATTATGCTGCATGAAACGCTTGGCTGTGGTGGCGGGACGCTCGACTTTGACCTCGATGGATGGAGTGATCTGTATCTGGTGGCAGCCGGTGGAAAACCGCCCAAGGCTGACTCGGATGCCAACGCGTTGTTTCGTAATCTTGGTGGTACGTTCTCAGCAGTCACGGCCGCTTCAGAAACGGGTGACACCGGCTTTGGCCAAGGGGTTGCTGTAGGCGATGTCAACGAAGATGGCTTTGCCGATCTGCTGGTTCTGAATTACGGCCCCAACACACTGTTGATTAACAACGGTGACGGGACATTTTCGAACGCGACCATACGTTTGCCTGGCGAAGCAAATTCCGAGTCGTGGTCCACCAGTGGTGCAATCGCGGACTTGGACAACGACGGTATTTCGGACCTCGTGATCCTGCACTACTGCGCCGGGCTCGATCCATCGATTCAAGCCTGTGGGAATGAGAAAGAGGAAATACCTCGCTCGTGTTCGCCAATGAAGTTTCCCGCAGACCGAGATCGTTTTTACCGAGGCGTCGGCGATGGTTCGTTTATCGACGCGACCGACCTATGGGCCGCCGAACCGTCGGTTCGGGGCCGCGGACTCGGTGTCGTGGTGGGATCGTTTGATGACATCGCTGGATGTGACATCCTGGTCGCAAACGACATGACTCAGAACCACTACTGGCGTGGGAGCGGAGAGGCAACAAAATTCAAGCTCTCCGAGTCGGCGATTGCACTCGGATTAGCGGGCGATGATCGCTCGACAGCTCAAGGTTCGATGGGGATTGCGGCCGGCGATTTGGACCGCGATGGCGATATCGATTTCTACGTGACCAATTTCGATCGCGAATACAACACACTGTACGAACAAGTCAGTCCCGGTCAGTGGCAAGACCGCACGTCGCTACACGACCTGATTCAACCTACACTTCCGTTGGTCGGTTTCGGAAGCGCCGCTATCGACTTGGATCACGACGGCCAGTTGGAACTGATACTGACCAACGGTCACGTTGACATGTTCTCGCGTGAGGGCAAAAAATCGGTCTACGCGCATCCGATGCAGATTTTTCAGCTTGGAAAAGACAATCGCTTCGGATCGATGGAACGTGCTTTTGCGAGTGAGTATTTGGCGACCCCTCACGTAGGCCGAGCGTTATGGACGCTCGATGCAAACCGCGACCATCAAACCGACATCGCGGTCACGCACCAAACCGAACCTGTCGGGTTGCTGATCAATCGAAACAGTGCATCGGATAACAATGCACTGGGAAGTTGGATCGAACTTGAATTGGCTGGCCAAGTCAGTGCCCGCGACGCAATCGGATCGAAGATCCAAATCCAGTGTGATGGCAATCGCTGGGTCACCGTTTTAACGTCTGGCGACGGTTACTTGTGCCGCAACGAACGTCTGTTGCGAATCGGTCTCGGCGATGCAGCCGGCAACTGTGACATCACGGTGACGTGGCCCAATCAAACTCAACAGACGTGGTCGGGCTTGGCCCCAAAGCAGTGCTGGTTGCTTGTGCAAGATTCTCCTGAGGCTTTCCAAAAGCTTTGAAAGCCGATCGACTTGGGGGCTCCAAAACCACATCCGGCGGTGTGCCCTCACGCACTCCACGCCACTCGCTTGGCTATTCTTTTCGTTTGCCCCGTATTTGTGAGCCGTGGGCCGTAAGGCACCGGGTAATGCGTGGGTCCCAGCCGCTCACGCGCGAGCGGCTCACTAAATCAACAGTGCTAGCCGCAGGCCGCTAAAACGTTGGTAATGACGTGATTTTTGGATGCGCAACTTTTCTGCACCTCTCTACCAACTTCGTTGGGGGAGAGGTCGAACGGAGC
>CAXBHV010001255.1:0-2769 GCA_963974855.1 uncultured Rhodopirellula sp.
AGGCAAACGGTCTTTCAGACAACTTCAATGCTCAACCCTCACCATTATTCCATATCCAAGTGAATGGCAACCTGCCTGGGTTGGTTTTGGGGCCAGACGGGTTGCCAGTTGGGGATCAATTGAATCTTGACTCGGCTGGTTCAATCAACGTCTTCAGTGATAAAGCATCGCCGCCGATTGTGACAACGACATTTGGAACTAATGTCTTCGGCATTCGCGACAGTTCGATCGAACGCGTACGAATGAATCCTGGCAACGGCGAGCTGAACCTCATCAGGTGATGTGGATGCGGGTGTCGGTGAAGGCACGGTCGTAATCAACGGAAGCTCCCCGCGTTTGTTTGACAACGTGACCCAACTAAACGTCCTCGGTGACGACGCAGCCCAGACCCCTAGCGTCGGACCAAACGACATCGACACGCTGGAGATCACTCCTTACGCCGACGACACTCCACGCGGCTGGGGCATCGATGTTTTCTTTGACGAAGGAAACCCGAGCGGCGTTGATGGTGATCAAGCAGACCTGCTGATCGTCCACACTAGCTCGTTCGGCGGCATGGTTTCTGAAGACATCGTGATTCGACCGTCCGGCCCGGACAACGGTGGTACTCCCATCGTCGACATCGACTATGTGGGCAACACCGACATCATTGTACTGGACGACGATGGATTCTTAAACGATAACGATACGCTCACCTTGCTGGGTACAAATCCCGATACCACTCAGCTCAGCGGTAATGACTCTTTCCTAGTCGATTTCGATGCAGCTCAGACCGTTGCCGCTCCGCTGGTTACCGTTACCGATTCGGCTACTGGCGAGATTCTGTACCGGCTGCGTGGATTCACCGATCCGATCGGGGGAGTGCAGTCGCCAATTGCCAGCGTCAGATTCGACATGCTAGCCGGTAACGACTCGCTGAATTTTGCCGGTCCGTTTGAATTCGGTTTCGGCTCCGGTGTCGACAACGTCGAAGTGGTCGGCGGCAATGGCGATGACTCGGTGGTCGTTGACACAAGCGGCCGGGACATCTGGCACGATGGTCGCTTGACTTACGATGGAGGTGACGGGTCAGACAGTTTTTCCTTCGTCGGCGTGACCGGAAACACCACGTACACACCGGGGCCGATCGTCGGCAGCGGGCAATTAGCTGCCTTTGACGGATTCGGTGCGGATGCGGTCGTCGATTTCGTTAACCTGGAGCCAGTTTTCGACTTCGCGGCGGCGATCAACCTTACTGTCAACGTGGACAACGCCGCCAACGCAATCACATACTTCACTGATAACGGTGCAGGTACACTGGGAGCGATCACGGGCGGAGCCGGTTACAGCAATGGCGTTTACTTGAACGTTCCATTGACAGGTGGCGTAGGCACAGGCGTTCGAGCCAACATCACCGTCGACGGCGGAGCGGTAACGGTTGTCAACCTCGTCAATGACGGTTCTGGGTATGCAATTGGCGATGATCTTTCTGCGGATGATGCTAACCTTGGCGGCGGAGGCGGGGCGGGCTTCTTGATCCCCGTCACCAGCTTCTCTGGCACCGTCGCGATCGACAACCAAGAAGTGCTTGTCTTTGCCAACAAAACAAATCTGATCATCAATGGTAACGGAGGCAGCGACGAAATCAGCCTCAATAACCCAACCGTTCCCAATGGGTTGAGCAGTATTTCGGTCAACGGTGGCGATCCGTCGACCAGCAGTGACTCGGTCGAAATCATCGGTACCGCTGCTGACGATACGTTTGCCTACACACCCAATGCAGCCGACGGCGGAACGGTCGTGCAAGCTGGGGCGATTGCGATGACGTACAACTTGGCGACTATCGAATCGTTGACGATTGATGCCTTCGGCCAAGTTGCCACCGATGCTCTCACCGTGACGACGACCAACGCCACCGTCACGCCTGGTAACGATCCGGGCACCGGGACCATTGATCCCGTCTCGACGACGGGTGCTCCACTGCTGTCAGCGACCTACGCGGGCATGGAATCCACAACGGTTACCGGCACGACTGTGGTGATTAATGGCACCGAAGAAAATGACACGATCGCGGTCAGTGCGACCGGAATCGTAACGGTTACCAATGAACTGGGCTTTAGCAACACCGTCGATGTTTCGGCATTTACGAACTTAGTGATCAATGCACTCGGTGGTGACGACGCAATCACGATTGCACCAAGTGCACTGGCAATTTCTGTAATCGGTGGAGACAACGGCGACGGCAGCGACACGCTTACGGTGCTTGGTGTCAACGGAACTATCGAAGACTTTCAAGTTGGCCATGATGGTGTTGGTATTGGCACCGTCAATGAGTTTAATGCTGGGCTAACGGTTTCTTATACTGGTATCGAGCATATTCTGATTGACGGGGGTGGTGACGCCGACTCGGTGACGATCTTAGACACCGCTGGCGACGATGATTTGCTATTGACGGCGGGGCCGAATGCCGGAAATTTGTTGACAGGCAGCAGCATTACCCCTACCGAAGTGATCAACTTTGTTGACCTTCTAACGGTTGACCTGTTAGGAAGCTTCGGCGATGTGTTGACCATCGATTCTTCGCAACTCTTTAATTTGGCGACAACCTATTCTGTTGTCGGCACGGTGCAAGATGAGTTGGTGATCTTGGGTAGCAATCTTGGTGACGTAATCACGTCGGACGCGGACACGATCTTTACTGCGGGTGCGACGATCGACTTTAATGCCGCCCTGCTCGGCGAATTGACGATTCGCACGCTTGACGGTGATGACACGATTACGTTGACGGGC
>CAXBHV010001256.1:0-2761 GCA_963974855.1 uncultured Rhodopirellula sp.
AGGTTTTAGACTAAAGCGTGGTTGCTATTCCGGTCGTGATTTCTCGAGCCGCGACCATGTAACCCCAAGCACGTGCTGCCTTTACTACCTCTCATGCATCCGCGCCTAGCAACGATTCAATCCACCTATGCAAGACAACTTCGATTGGATTGATTCCGCAACGTTTTCCGCACCCGAATCCGCTCGCGACAATGCGACCCGGATCTGGCAGCGGGGGATCCCGCACGACCTGCTAGCAGCATTGCAGCAGCGACTTGTCGAGCAATTCGCTGTCCTGGATGACGCCGATGCAGCACTGGACGCTTTGGCGAATTTTTTGACTGCCGCTGCGAAGCCGGAATTATTGCTTGAACTTTTTCAAGATGACGCCAAATCATTGCCGTCGCTGCTGCAGATTTTCGCTACCAGTCCCACGCTGACCAAGCGACTGATCGCCGATCCCGACAGCTATCAGCTGATTCGTCAACAAGATGGGCAAGCTGTCGACCGTGCCTCTTTGGTTGAAGGTCTGCATGCAGTCATGTCCGAGATTGAGGATTTCGATCAAGCTGCAGAGCAAATCCGAAGTTTTATAATTCGTGAAACAAGTCGAATCATTTATGGCGAGTTCGTTCGCTCGATGGTCCCCGAGAAAGTTGGACGGCAACTAACGTACGTCGCCGATGCCGTGGTCCAAGCGAGTCTCGACTTCCTGCTTCGCTATCTGCCCTCGCTTCGCGACACACCGGTGATGCCAAGCGGCAATACGCCGCAAGTCACGCTGATCGGTCTCGGCAGTTTTGGTGCCGAAGAAATGAGTTACGGCGATTCGTTGCAACTCATTTTTCTGTACGATCGCATTGACCCGTGGAATATTACGCATCGAGAATATTACGATCTGTTGGTCAGCGAATTTATTCGCTTGTTGCAGTCGAGTAGTCCCATCGACGATGGCTACAACATCGATCTTCGCCCCAGCCCGATGTATGAAACCGGCACCCGGATTTGTAGCTCGTTCGAAGCGGCACGCATCTTCGAAACATCCGGTCGGACCTGGCAACGAATGGGGTTTATCAAAGCTCGAGTGGTCGCGGGTTCCCAAACACTCGGCGAGGGATTCTTGACCCGCTTGCAACCGTGGATCTTTCGACGCTTCATCAGCCGTAGTGATTTGGCTGAAATCCAGACGCTTCGCCACAAACTCAAACGCCGCACACTGACGCAAAGTGAGCCGACATCGACCTCGGTGAGAATAAAACCTTGCAACGTGTTGCGAGACCCCGGTGGCCGCCAGGACATTGAGCGAACGATTCAATTCCTGCAACTGCTACATGGCGATCGGCTGCCCGAGGTTCGTAAAGCGAACACGTACGATGCACTGATTGGCCTTGAACGTGCCGGATGTGTGACGCATGAGGAAGCGTCGTTGTTGTCAGAAAACCACGCACGTTTATGCCGGTTGCAACATCAACTCGCAGTGATGCTCGAACATCTTGATGACCAAGTTCCAACGGAGACGAAGCCAACGCAACGAATTGCTTGGCAATTGGGAATTCGCGATACAGAGTCAAAGCAGGGCGACGCCCTCCGCTTGCGAAAACAGCTTGAAGAAGTGTTCGATGTCAATTGTCGGATGATCAACCATTTGATGCTCGACGCCCCCGACGACGGATCCTCCGTCGCTGTGGAAACCGAGCTGATGCTCGATCCCGATCCTGCGGCGGAAACGATTTCTCAAGTTCTGTCGAAACATGCTTTGTCGAATCCTGCTCGAGCGTTCGAGGATCTCATTGCGCTCAGCACCGAATCGGTCCCTTTCCTGTCGCCGCATCGATGTCGTCACTTTTTTGCTCAAATTGTGCCTTCGCTATTGCTAGAAATTTCGCGTACACCGCATCCCGATAAAACGCTTGCCTCTTTGGCTCGTGTTGCCGAATCGATTGGTGCCAAGGCGACGTTGTGGGAATTGCTCGGAACGAATCGTCCGACGATGAAAATGATGGTTCGGCTCTGTGCCGCGGCGCCTTATTTGGTTGAAATCTTGACCGATAATCCAGGCATGATCGACGAACTGATCGACTCATTATTGGTGGATCGTTTGCCGTCCGCCGAACGCATCGACAGTCAATCCATCGAATTATGCCGCGGCGCACAAGAGATTGACGCGATTTTGCACAGTTTTAAACAGAGTGCTCATCTGACGATCGGGGTCCGCAACATCCTTGGTAAAGAAACCTTGGCGGCCACTCAACAAGCGATCGGCGATACTGCGGAAGCCTGCATTCGCCGGGTTATCGAATTTGAACAAGAACGGCTTGCGGCTCAATACGGAGATCCAGTTAACGAAGACGGCGAAAAAACCGAGATGATTGCTGTCGCGCTAGGGAGATTGGGAGGTCGCGAACCGAATTACCACAGTGACTTGGACGTCGTGTTTCTCTATTCCGCCGATGGGGAAACATGCCGACGCGTCGGAGGTCCTCGATCGACCACGTCCAACCGCAGTTTTTTCAATCAATTAGCTCAAAGTGTGATCCAGCGTATAAATGCACCGGGGCCAAAGGGGCGGATGTATGAGCTTGATGGACGACTGCGTCCCAGTGGTGAAGAAGGCTTGTTCGTCGCATCGACCGAAGAATTTTTGAATCGATTCCGCCAAGACGCAGCGCCGCTGTGGCAATGGCTGGCGATCTGCAAAGCACGCACGATTTCAGGATCGCGAACGAGTCGGATGCGTTTTGACGCCGACATTGCGACGCTGTTGACCCAAGCACCATGGGCT
>CAXBHV010001257.1:0-2761 GCA_963974855.1 uncultured Rhodopirellula sp.
CTCTGACGTCGGAATTGAAGTTTGCAGGACTTCGGATGTCGGAGACATCCGGCGACGATGAAACCCTGTACCGATGACAGGCTGGAAGCCTATCCCACTTTTTCTTTGATTGATCTGTGACTTATGCGTGTTCTTGTAACCGGGTGTGGCGGATTTCTTGGCCGCGAGATTGTCCGTCAATTGCTTCGCCGCAACGACTCGGTGATCGGAATCTCACGAGGGATTTATCCTGAACTAGTCGACGAGGGCATGCAACACATTCGTGGCGATCTAACCGATGCCGCTTTCTGTCAAAACGCAATCCGAGAAGTCGACGCAGTAATTCACACTGCGGCGGTCGCGGGGGTTTGGGGGCCTTGGGAGCATTTTTATTCGATCAACAAACTAGCGACCGATCATGTGATCGCGGCTTGTCAAGCAAACCAAGTTCGACATCTCGTTTACACAAGCAGTCCGAGTGTGACATTTGATTCGCAGCACCAACGCAATTTGGATGAATCGGCGGCCTATCCCAGCAATTGGTTGTGCCATTACCCCCACACAAAAGCGATGGCCGAACAGGCGGTGTTGATGGCAAATGTGCCAGGGCAACTGAACACCGTCGCGCTACGGCCGCATTTAATTTGGGGGAATGAGGACCCGCACATCATTCCGCGAATATTGGATCGTGCACGCCGTGGGCGGTTGAGAATTGTTGGAGACGGCGAAAATAAAGTCGACACGGTTCATGTCATCAATGCCGCAGCGGCTCACTTGGATGCGCTCGATTCGCTTGATCGTGACCCGAGTCGAGGGAGTGGTCGAGCGTACTTTATCGCGCAAGACGAACCGGTGAATTGCTGGGATTGGATTCGCGAGATTTGCGAAATCGGAGGTGTCACACCACCAAAACGCAAGATCAGCTACAAGGCAGCGTATCGCATCGGGGCGGTGCTGGAATCAATCTATCGCATGCTAGGGCAAAGGCAAGAGCCGCCGATGACACGCTTTGTGGCCGCTCAACTAGCCAAGGATCATTACTTTGATATTTCGGCGGCAAAAGAGCGTCTCGGCTACCACGTTCGCATTTCGATGAGCGAAGGACTCGATTCGCTACGCAAGTCGCTTGAAAAATAGAATTTTCATGACGACGGCTTGCTCATCTAACTTGAAAACAACGTGCCTATTATTGCCGGAACATAAGCGAAGGACCGAGTCAAGACGGCGAGTCTCGCGTTTTCGCTTTTTGAAGTTGATTTATTAACGGTCGCGGACGCGACTATTTTCGATAGCCTCGGACTTTAGTCCGAGGAACATTCTTTACAGCCACTTCAGTCATGCTCGGTGAGACCACTGATGGCTGCGTCCGATTAGATTTTCTAGATCGGCAAAATACTCTGGATAGGTTTTGGCCGTGCACGACGGATTCTTGATTTTGACGCCCGCGATCCTCAGTCCTGCCAACGACAAACTCATTGCCATGCGATGATCGTGGTAGGTTTCCAGCACCGCACCCTGTAACCCTTTCACGCCGTCGGCAGGGGGCGTGATTGTTAAGCCATCTTCGTGTTCGGTCACCTTGGCGCCGAGCTTGTTTAGCTCGCAAGCCAAGTCACCGATGCGATCGGTTTCCTTGAAACGATTGTGTGCAACGCCACGCACTCGAGTGGGACCGTCGGCAAACAGAGCCACAACCGCCAATGTTTGCACGGTATCGCTGATTGTGTTCATGTCGATATCGATGCCGCTGAGCGGACGCCCTGTCACCGTGATTCCGTTGTCGTCTTCGTCGACCTGGCAGCCCATTCTCTGCAACACGTCGACAAAGCCTACATCTCCTTGCATCGCGGCATGCGTCAGACCGGTGACAGTGACCGTACCGCCACTAATCGCCGCGGCGGCCCAGAAATAACTGGCGGCAGATGCGTCGGGTTCGATCGCGTAATCAATACCACGATAACCGTAGCCATCGGTGCCGGCGGAACTCGAGATGTCAAAGGCAATGCTTTGGCCCACTGCGAGTCCCGAGGCCACTGTAGTGACTTTGCCACCAAACGACTCGATCACTTTCGAGGTCATGTCGACGTAGGGTCGCGAAACCAATTCGCCCGCGACTGCGATCCGTGTAGTGCGAGTTGGATTCGAAGTAGCATCGCCTGAACCTATCGGAGCGGCCATCATCAACCCGCTTAAATATTGGCTGCTGACCGAGCCGCCGACATTGATTTCCCCGGCATTCCATCCCGCTGAATCGATCGCGACAGGAGGGCAGCCATTTGCCGATTCCGCCCGGATGGTTCCATTCATGATCGGGGCGATGGCGTCGACCAGATCCCCGATCGGCCGCTCGTGCATCCGCGGAACTCCGTGCAGATTGTATTGCCCTCCCGCCGCCGACAGCGCCGCGGTCAGAAAACGAATCGTGGTACCGCTGTTGGCAATGAACAGTGAATGGGGATCGCTTTGACTTGTGGACGCGGCTCGCGACCCGCCGTTGTTGACTTCGATCGTGCGGCCTCCATCGGACACGGTGATGTCCAAACCGATCGTTCTCAGCGCCTCGATCATAACTTCGGTGTCTTCGCTACGCAGAGCTCCGGTCAACCTGGAGGCACCTGAGGCGAACGCGGCACAGACCAAAGCTCGATTAGTCAGACTTTTGCTGCCAGGCGGCTGGATTGTTCCAGTTACCGCTCCGCCAGGAACGACTTGGACGACGGTCTCCCCGCGATCGGACGGAGCGTTTTCCTGGGGGGCAGCGGATCGGTCTGTCTTGGGGGCA
>CAXBHV010001258.1:0-2760 GCA_963974855.1 uncultured Rhodopirellula sp.
GGTCGGCGTTATTGCCCAGTCCGATCATCGTCAGCATCAACGCCAAAATGGTCGCCGATACAGTCAGAATGGACGAGCAGAACAATCGACTCGTGGGGATGATCGCCTCAAGTAGTCGTCGAGCCTCGGTGTCGCCGACATGTCCAAGGACGATCGCTGCGCTGGCGATCGAAACGGCGATCACGGTTCCAATCACGCAGGCCGTAATCAAGTCGTGTTTCAATCGCCTCAGCATCCCTGGATCGTTTGTCATTTTTTCTCTTCCCTGGATCGAGCCCCTCTGCACCCCCGTGTTTTCGCGCAACCCCACGCTGTGCATTCTCCGTTCCATTAGCAAACGATTCGGTGGATTTGAGCAAGAGAAAACCGCCAATATTGGCGTCTGGCACCTGCACACTTATTCTTAGTCTTTTGTCTCCGTGGCCGTCGTCCAAGCATTGGCAAGTAACTCTGTTAGTCCAAGCCGTTTCGCCCATGTTTGAGGATCCCAATCGGACGTACCGATAACAAAGTCCGCATCTGTGGTCGATCGGGGAAACGAATAATACATGCTGGAGAAAGATCCAACGAGCATGTACTCAAGCCCCGCCTCGTCGAGTGCAGCGATGATTCGCGACACAGCGTCTCGCAGATTCATGCTTGGTAAACCGTACGGTTCTGCAGCTGACGCATCAAATCAATCCTCTCGATTAGCAGTCGCTTGATCGTCGCATCATCGGCGAGCGGGTTCTGGTCGCGAATCCCATCCTCGACAACACGAATCGCCAAGTCCGAGTGCTCGAATCCAGCAAGCAGACGTTGTTCCGGCGTGAGGCTAGCAGCCTGTGCAATCCGGGAACGCGACAGGTTAGCCTGGATAGTTGGTTTCATCTTTCCCGTATTATTGGAATGAGATCAGTAGCAAAATCGCCGAGAAAACAGCGGAACCCCAAGTATACCTGACGTGCATTAACAAGCAATTCAGACAGCGGCAGAGGGACTCGTCGATGATCAGAAAACACAGTCCTTTATCCGGCTATTGCCGCCGAGAGTCGTCCCCTTTTGGGTCTCAATCCTTCCGTCTCAGCGGAGGAAGCAAGTGGTGGCTACCGAGTCCGCCTTACTTGCTGTCGGGATCGACGTGCTTGAGGAATTTGAAGATGTCGCTGCCGGTCGTCATGATCAACGTGCTGTCGCCGCCGAGCATCTCTTGGTATGTCTCCATCGTTTTGATGAATTCATAGAACGACACTGAATCTTCGCTTTGGTTGTAAGCGCTGGCATAGATCTCGGATGCCTTGGCGTCTGCTTCACCTTGGATTTCCTGGACGCGTTTGTACGCTTCGGATTCAATCTTCAGTAAGTCGCGTTCTTTCTTTCCGATAATCTTCGCCGCTTCGCCTTCACCCTCGCTGCGGAATCGCTCGGCGATCTGTTGGCGTTCGCTGATCATACGGTCATAGATTCGCTGCTGGACGCTTTCGTTGTAATTGATCCGTTTGAATTGAACGTCGAGCAGTTCGATGCCAAAATCGACAAGCTTTTCAGACGCCTCGTTAAAAATCTCGTCTTCGATCTTCTCGCGTCCTTTTGTAATCGGATACAACACGCCAACGTTCCCCGGTGCATCGACAAGCACGGCGTCACGGTCCGGTTGCCGGTCTTTGGTGGTCCGGATCACTTCGATCAATTCATGTTTGGCGATCGCGTTACGCGTTTCGCTGCCTAGAATATCGTCCAGACGTGACAGAGCGCTCCGCTCGTCTCGAAGTCGCAGAAAGAACTGCTTAGCGTCATTAATCCGCCAGCGTCCGAACGTGTCCACGACAATGTAGGTTTTGTCTTTGGTTGGCATCTCATTTGGACGACCGTCCCATGCGAGAATTCGTTCCTCGATTCGGGTGACTTCTTGAATGAAGGGGATCTTCAAGTGCAGCCCCGCGTCGCTGATCGGATCGCCGACCGGTTTTCCAAACTGGGTGATGATCACCTGCTCGGTTTCATCGACCGTGTACGATGCGTTGTACAACAGAAAGGCAAACAGCAGCCCGAATCCGATCAGTGCGGGAATTGGTACATTTTTCATGATTAGTTCTTTGTCGATTCGGTGGACAATTGCAGCAGCGGCAATATCTGGCTGGCCTTCTCGTCAATGATGATCTTTTTGCCAAGATTGGGAACGATCTGACGCATGGTTTCGATATAGATTCGCTGTTTGGTGACTTCGGGTGCCTTCAAATACTCTGCCATCACCGCGTTAAATCGAGCGACATCGCCTTCCGCCTCGTTGACGCGTTTCAGAGCGTAGCCCTCAGCAGCTTGGATCTTTTGTTCGGCTTCGCCGCTGGCTCGCGGCACAACTTTGTTGTATTCGCCATTGGCCACATTGATTAACTGCTCGCGTTCTTGCTGAGCCTGGTTGACCTCATTGAACGAACGCTGGACAGGCAACGGCGGATTCACGTTTTTTAGTTGAACTTGGTCGATGCTCAGTCCCAGCTCGAACTTGTTCACCATCTCTTGCAGCTGAGTCAGCGCGTCGGCTTCGATTTCTTGACGTCCCACGGTGATCACTTCATCGACGGTGCGGTCGCCCACGACGGTACGCATGACTGATTCCGACAGGTCACGCAGCGTGCTGTCGGGGTCGCGGACTTTGAATAAATAGAGCTCAGGTTCGCGAATACGGTATTGAACGATCCACTCGACCGTCGCCGCGTTCAAATCACCCGTCACCATGCCTCGTTCGAGGGTCTGTTCGGCGGAAAACTGGTTCGGGTT
>CAXBHV010001259.1:0-2758 GCA_963974855.1 uncultured Rhodopirellula sp.
CATACTTCTGGAACTCTCCATCAACGACTTCGTTCATGCGTCTTGCCAACAATCCATCTTTGTCTGCTGCAAACAACTCGTCCCAGTCGCTGCTCCAGATCGCCTTGATGACGTTCCAACCGGCACCGGCGAACACGCCTTCCAGTTCCTGAATGATCTTTCCGTTGCCACGTACTGGCCCATCGAGTCGCTGTAGATTGCAGTCGACGACGAATGTCAGATTGTCCAGATGCTCGCGTCCGGCTAGCGACAACGCACCCAACGATTCTGGTTCGTCGCTTTCGCCATCGCCCATGAAACACCACACACGTGACTGCGAAGCATTGATAATGCCGCGATTCGTCAGATACTTCAGAAATCTCGCTTGATAAATTGCCATCAACGGCCCGAGGCCCATCGAGACCGTGGGGAACTGCCAGAACTCCGGCATCAACCACGGATGCGGGTAGGAAGAAAGGCCGGTTTCTCGGGGCGTCTCGCGGCGAAATCGTAGGAGATCGGACTCCTGTAATCGCCCTTCCAAAAACGCTCGTGAATAAATGCCGGGAGACGAGTGACCTTGAAAGTATACAAAATCGCCAGGATGATCGTCGGTCGGCGCGTGAAAGAAATGGTTGAAGCCCACTTCAAACAAGGTAGCAATCGAAGCGTACGACGCCAGATGACCACCGATGCCCGGAGATTCTTGATTCGCGCGAACCACCATCGCCATCGCGTTCCAACGGATTAGATTTCGGATGCGTTTCTCGATCTGTAGGTCGCCAGGGTAATTGGGCTGGAGTTCACTGGTGATCGTGTTTTGATAGGGAGTCGCCGTCACGGGTGGAAGTTCCGGCAAAAGTTGTGCGGCTCGCATCCGTAACGCATGTAGCAATTCAGCAACGCTATCTGAATCGTATCTCGCCGCTACACTTTCGAGAGACTCGTACCAATCGCTCAACTCCGCAGGGTCAAATTTAGTTTGAACGTGGTCTTCTCTTTTTAAGTTCATCGTTAAATTCCTGAGCGTCTCGCGTTATTGAAATAGGTCCGCCGGTAGTGGGAGAGTTTCCGTCCTCGTTCTTCCACCGCTCCAACTTGAATTTGTAAGTACTGCGATCATTGGCGATCGCAGTACGAACTGCCGGATCGAGAACGCCGTCTTTGGCAATCGTTCCGTCATGGTCTCGCGAGATAGCTCGCAGCTGCATGGAGCAGCCTTGTTTAGAGTGCCTGTATTCGTGGCAATCCTTGGCCGAGGTTCGGTTGCTTCAGTGGTTCCTCCGTGCTCGATCGACTCGGAACCGTCAGCACGGGACACCGTGCGTGACGCACGACATACTCGGCGGTGCTTCCCATCAACAGATTTAGGATGCCGGTGCGCCCGTGCGTTCCCATTACGATTTGATCGCAAGCATTCTCTTGTGCGACCCAACAGATGACTTCGCCAGGTGATCCGCCGTGGACAAGGTGCTCGACGGGGACGCTGGGCACACGGGAACGTATTCCTTCAAGTGTACGCTGCATTTGATCAGCGGATTCATCCGATGTAGCTTCGCTTCCCCAGCCTTGTTGAACGGTTAAAACAAGCAAAGTTGCACCAGTACACGCGGCGAGCCGCTCTGCATATTCGACAGCTACGTTTGCAGCAGCCGAAAAATCTGTTGGAAGCAAAATGCTACGAATCGGTTCGATGTTTCTTACGGACATCTCAATCTCCTCTTTGAATACGATGGCTAAATGATGAAAAAGCTGGATTGTCGTGCTTGACTTAGCAGGACCGACGAGCGGAAGAAAAAGAATCAAAACAATTCAAATGCGAGGGGGTGGTATATGAAGTTACTCATGAGATTCTCCTGTAACTACGTGTTGGAATTCTCTACCGATCGCCTTTGTCATTGGCCGAAGCAAGGCTAACACGACGATCGAAATCAGGCCGGATGCCGCTGCCAATGCAAATTCCCCCATCCCTGCGACTGTGCCCAAAGCCGCCGCCATCCAAATCGAACTGGCCGTCGTCAGACCCTTGATTTCGGCATGGTGGCCGATTTTGACAATCGTCCCAGCGCCGAGGAAACCAATTCCAGCAGCGATTCCTTGAATGACTCGAGTGACTTCATTGGAGTCATTCGGCGCAATTGTCACAGCAGCGAGAGTGAAGATCGCTGCTCCCAGCGATACCATCATGTGTGTACGGATCCCTGCCCATTGACCACGCAATTGACGCTCAATGCCCAATGAGCCTCCTAGCAACACGGCAAAGAACAGTCGTAGGCAATGCGTGCCAAATTCTTGGACGGATTCGTGATACAGTAACCACTCCATCATGCGACTGGCTCCATTGTGATGTGCGAAAAGTCGGCTGGGCAGAGTATTAGGTGTCTATACATATTCCTGAGTCCAGATGTCTCGCAACGATTCACCGCTACATTCAACTGCGGAACCAAACGGTGTTACATGGTCCACGCAACAACCATTCATATTCGCAATTGTCATGCCGGTAGTAATTAAAACTTGTTCCGCGGAAATAAGATTGATGTGCAGAAAGCATGCGAGGGGGCATGCGTCAAATGAGGTTGGCGAGGAGGCAATCAGCGTTGTCGGTTGGAGTCGTGGTTGGTTGCGAACTCGACCGTAGCGGAAGTTGTCAAGACTTCGCTTTGCGGTAGACTTCCACTCTGCAAATTGCCAACATCCAATCCACACCTCGACCCACACGGAGGCTCAGCATCAAAAGTCATGGCCACACTGAGAGCGTCCATCACGTCTCGGCGCCCAA
>CAXBHV010001260.1:0-2755 GCA_963974855.1 uncultured Rhodopirellula sp.
GCCAACACCGCCGCTCAATCCGAATCGGCGCTCGAGCAGGCGAGAATGGTGCTGAAGGCCAACACGACGAACTCGAGCGAATTGAATTTGGACCAACTTACGTGAAGGTCACGCACTGTCTGATCACGAGTCGCTACAAGCGAAAACGGATCGGCAGCACTTCCTCGGACGCAACCGGATGTCCATAACGTTTCGCGGGTTGGCCCTGCCATGTCTGGACCGCTTCGACCGCCGCACGGTCCAACGGTCCATGCCCGCTGGAGTCGATAACTTCGACCCGCTCGACTCGCCCCGTGGCATCGATGATGAGTTTTAACTTCACCGTGCCTTCGAGACGCCTCGCCACTGCATCGGCAGGGTATTGGGGAGGGGCGTTAGCCGAAAAGTCGGCGGGAGTCCGCTCGGAGACTCCCGCCAGTTGTTCCATCGGATTCATGGAAACGCTGGGGGTGAAGGCCGCCGTCGGTGGCTGACGTGGACGTTTCGCAGCGACATCCGTTACGGTTGGCAGCTCGCGTTGCGGTTGCGATCGACGCGTCGGCGCAACGGGGGAATCGATTTGCACGTCAGCGACTCGCAAAGGCACCGGAACGATGGTCTTGGCGATCGTTGTTTGCCGATTGCGTGAGACGTCGTCCGTCAACGTGTCCGCGAACACAGGCTCCGCAACAAGGGCTTCCATTTCCGGTTCCGTCGGCGGCTCGAGTGGCACTGGATCGAGTGGCACTGGATCGATCGAGACAGGCGACGCGGAAGGCATCCTCATGCTCAGCTGGACAGTGACGACTTGCGATTCACCCTGCAGCGAGAAGCGATCAATGACCGTCATCGGGACAGCACAAATCGCTGCCACCGCGGTGACATGTAGGGCAAGGGAAAATCCCGTCGATCGTGCAAAAAGGCTAAAGTCTTTCACTTTGTTAAGTATAACTTCCCCGAGGCGGTCAGGCGAAGCCTATACATTTCGCTGCCATGTTCAATCCAGACCTCGCGGCGTCCGTCCAGCAATTCGGATGACGGCACAATACGCGGCAATGATCCCGAGGAGGGCCAATCTGACGGGGCAGGGACAGCAGGATCGGAAGGTTCAGAGTCTGTCACGGAAAGTCAGCTACGAATAGTTAGATACTTCGACCTTCCCTTTATGTGAGCCGAACTCGCTAGCGTCGGGGCACCGGTCCGTAAAACGTGAACTCCAAGAAGCCCGCGGCTAACGCCGTCGGCTCACAAATAGGGGAGGAACGAACGAAGGGTACAGTCGAATCACAGGGAAACAAAATCGCGACACCGGCGAGGTCGTCGAGCGGCTTCGGAGGATTCTTCTTAGCACGGGGCGTGCCACGCGGCGGCGACACGCAAAATCGCTGTTAATTTTGGCCATTTCGGACTTTAGCGTGATCGCCCCGAGGATCACGGCGACGGATTACCCACCGCCTTTGGCGAAGTTTCCACCGTCATTTCCCGCAAAATCGTTGTCGGTCGTTCGCAATACGTTGACTTTGCCGGTGCCAAAGAAAGGCAATGGAGCAATCGAATCGAGTGCACCGATGAAACGGGATAGCTCGATCAGAACGATTGCAAGCGTCTAGCCTTGTTGCCACGGCCGATGCATCGTTTGTGAAACAAGGATACTGCTGCTGTGAAACGGATTTCACGACTCGCCCTAGCGATGCTGCCGCCGCTGGGCATGATAGGAATGGGCACGATTGGATTCAGCGAGGATGGATTCAACGCGGCGTCCGCACATCCAACGATCACCTTGGCAACGCTGCTGCAACAGGACGAGCAAGCCACATTGCCGGAAATTGAAGTTCGGCCTCCAGATCTTCCCGCGACTCCCGAGCCATCGGTCGAACTCAATAGCCCTCCGACACCTGCCTCAGGCGATCCAGAAGTCAACGCGTCCGCAAGCGAGACGTTTGTACCGTCGGCGGACGATTTTGGAACGCCTCGGACGCCCCCCTCAGGCAACAACACATCCCAAGCGGACGCCGCGAACGAGGCGTTTTTCAACGAATCGTTTCCCTCGTTAAGCAATCAGATTTTCGGAGGGGGTGCAAGCAATCCAACAGGCCTGAACAGCATCGTGCGTGGCGAGTCGGATCTGTTCAATACGCCGCAAATGGCGACCATCATCGATCGCGATGACCTCGACCGCCGTCAAGCCACCACGATGTATCGTGCATTGCAAAACGAAGTCGGCGTCACGCTTCAACAGACCGGAAATGGACAATTGTCGCCGTTCATTCGCGGATTGACCGGCCAACAAATTCTGGTCCTCGTGGACGGCATTCGCATGAACACCAGTATCCTGCGACCGGGCCCGAACCAATATGCCGCAACGATTGATCCAGGGTCGATCCAACGCATCGAGGTCATTCGCGGAGCCGAATCGGCGATGTGGGGCAGCGACGCGATCGGGGGCGTGATTAATGTCGTCACGCGGTCCGCAGACCCGCTGCGTGGCGACTATTTCAGTCCCCAGTTCAGTCAAATCTATAGCACGGCGGAAGCATCGTCGTACACCCGGACTGGGTTCAGCGGTTGGTATGGAGCGACCGGTATCACGGGAGGCATCTCGTACTTGGATGTCGGCAATGTTGATGTCGGCGGCGATTTCGGGCGTCAACCGGCAACCGATTACACCCAGTACGCCGGCGACATTAAACTGCAACGGATGCTCAACGAAGATTCGTTGCTAACCGTGGCGTTGCAACATTTCGAACAACAAGATCTCAAACGTAGCGATCGCTTT
>CAXBHV010001261.1:0-2753 GCA_963974855.1 uncultured Rhodopirellula sp.
ATCGCCAATCGCGATGTGTAATCGCCATCGTGTTCGAATTGTTGAAGCGTCTGAGTCGGTTCCAACATCGCCATCAAAAGAGCTTTCACCACATTGCGTGTACCAATCGCCCACGCCGCAATCCGGTTGATGCTGGCGTCAAAGAAGTCGAGGCCGATGTGCACGCGATCGAGATGTTTGCCTCTCACAATTTCGTGAGTGATCGCTTGCAGTTCGTCGCTGAACGTGACCACGTGATCGCTGTCCCAACGCACCCCACGACTGACGTGCAGCAGCACTTCGGGAACATACATCAACACGGACGAAATTTTGTCCGAAATCACTTCGGTGGGATGAAAGTGCCCAGCGTCGAGACAGAGTAATTTTTGTCGTGAAATAGCATAACCAAGATAAAACTCGTGCGAGCCGACAACGTAGCTCTCCGATCCGATCCCAAACAACTTGCATTCCACCGCATCGAGCGTATGGTCGCTGCTAACCGTCTCAGCAAAGATCTGGTCCAACGAAGCGGCCAATCGTTCACGTGGCGATTTGCGATCCGCAGGTGTGTCTTTGTAACCGTCGGGAACCCAGAAGTTATTGATGCATGGGTTGCCTTGTGCCTTGCCCATTTCCGCGGCAATGTGACGGCAGGCGATCCCATGATCAATCCAGAATTTACGGATACCCTGGTCGCTATGTGAAAGAGTAAAGCCGTCAGACGCTTTTTCATGAGCAAAGAAAGTGGGGTTAAAATCGAGGCTGACGCCTTGCTCTTTTGCCCATTGAATCCAGCCTTCAAAATGGGTAACCCCAATTTCATCGCGATCGACTTGACCGTGGAATTCGCCGTAGCAAGCATGCAAATTCAAACGATGATTGCCGGGGATCAGCGAATACGCCATCTGCAAGTCTTGACGAAGTTCATCGGGGGTGCGAGCGCGGCCAGGGTAATTCCCCGTGACGGCCAAACCGCTCCCCAATTCGCTGCCGTTGTCCTCGAACCCTGCGACATCGTCCCCCTGCCAACAATGCAGCGAGATCGCGACCTTTTGCAATCGCTTGATCACGTCGTCAACGTCGACTCCAAGCGACTCGTACCGTTCTTGCGCCAATCGGTAAGCGGTTTCAATGTTTGCAGACTTGACCATCGCGGTTGACTCCTCAATTTAAATAACGAGTCGCAATCCCAAGGGATCCGTGTGCAACTCGGGCTGAAAAAAGCATTCGTATCTGGAATAGATCTTTCAAGCCTAGCGGGTAATAATAAGACGATAATGTAGCTTTTGGGGCATTACCTTCACTATCGTGACATTTATTAGCACAATAGTGCCACCATCGTCGGTTCTCTTGCCCTATTTTGAGGCTTGATCGGACGTTCGCAATGCCCCCGAATCAAAACACGGGGGAAACCACCATGCAAATCCTGAAAAACGAAGACTGGTTTCATGAGGATGGTTTTCCCATCGCTGTGGAACGCCGTGATCCGCAAGAAGCATTCGGAATCCATACACACGAGTTCTCTGAGATCGTGGTCGTTACCGGGGGTGAAGGGCTGCACGTGACGGGTGAAGATTCGTGGCCGTTGACCACGGGTGACGTATTCGTGATCGGCGGATCTCGACCCCATGACTATTTAAACACAAATCGATTGCAGCTAACCAATATCTTGTTTCAACAGGAAGCACTGACACTGCGATTACACGACCTTCCCTCATTACCAGG
This sequence comes from uncultured Rhodopirellula sp., assembly GCA_963974855.1. GTDB lineage: Bacteria > Planctomycetota > Planctomycetia > Pirellulales > Pirellulaceae > Novipirellula. The sequence goes on from CAXBHV010001261.1 coordinate 1,705, forward strand.
CTACCACGCGTTGTTTCATCTTGAACCCGCATGGCGCCGACAGCATCAATTTAAAAGTCGGTTGAAGGTCACGAATACGGAACTTTCCACCGCCGTGGATTTGATCCGCCAACTCGATAGCGAATTGCGTGATCGAACCAGCGGGTTTCAATTCATTGCAACCGCAACCTTCATGCAAATCGTTGGACATCTTTCACGATGTTACGGACGGACAAAGAACGTTGATTCTAAATCGCTGTTAAGCATCGCCAATGCAATATCGCATTTGGAGAGTCACTTTACCGAGCCAATTCAATTGGATGACTTGATTGAATTGTCCCAGATGTCGCGACGAAGTTTTCTGCGAGCATTCGAATCAGCGATGGGGTGCACGCCGATTGCCCATTTGATACGGTTGCGAATCGACCGCGCCGCACAACAGCTTCGCACGACGAACAAAGGAATCACGGAGATCGCATTTGATGCTGGCTTTAACGACAGCAACTATTTCTCGCGTCAATTCCGCAAAACCATGCAGTGCAGTCCTCGCGAGTATCGCAACAAGTCGTCTGTCGCCCAGTAAATTCGCTCACCCATCAACTCGCTCCATCATCAGCACTCCATCCGTTTCTTCGTCAGGGACGCAAAACGTGAGACCCAATGTCGACGAGGTCAAGATTCCAGTGTCGTACCGCGGCGGATGGCCCCTTTGCCGAAACGATCGAGGATCGAATCGGTCGCCTGGTCCACTTGCGCGTCGCGACTACAGTTGTCCTCGAACAGATCGAGCTGGCGAGTCCGTGAACTGACCAGCGAACTGACCCCCATACCGACCAACCGCACAGGTTGTTGGATGCGAATCCGGGTGAGCAATGTGTCACGTACCGTTTCCCACAACTCGTTGGTCGAATTGCTGGGCGAAGCGAGCGTGGCAGATCGTGCGAGCGTTTGAAAGTCACTGAACCGCAACTTCAACGTCACCGTGTTGCAATACCGATCATGCCGACGCAATCGGCGGCCTACCTGCTCGGTTAATCGCAACAGGATCGCTTGCAACACTTCACTGTCCG
>CAXBHV010001262.1:0-2752 GCA_963974855.1 uncultured Rhodopirellula sp.
CGGAGTGCCATTGGAAAGCGTTCGCTTGGCACGCCCTTCATCCATTTGTCCCGGTCGCCGATTCAATATTCGGCGGCCAATCGGCGTGTGCGGCCAGACGCGGATCACGGAAATAAAGATCAACGGCGTCGTGATTGCGACGATAATCAACAACGTGATCCCCGCCGTCATGCTGTGAGCAAACGCCACCGCAAGTGCGGAAATGATCGTCACGACTGCAGCGATCCCGACCAATCCGCCCGTCGGAATCATGAACTCCAAAACCAGCAGAACGTAGAACAGCAAGAGGAGTCCGTACGCGTAGTAGAGCGGCATTAACTTTCGACCGCCTCGACCACGATCCGCGTTCCATGGATCTCGAACACTCGCACCGGATCGCCCGACGCAATCGGAGTCCCGTCACTGACGACTTGTACGATCTGGTCACCAAAGCGTGCCTTGCCCGCCGGACGCAGCGGTGTGGTGGCGACTCCGGTTTGACCTTGCAAATGAGTGTAATCGGCGAGTTTTTCTGCTTCGTTCACTGCCGCAGTATCGGGCGGTTCCATCGTCAATCCACCAAGCAGCGGCACGTGCGGCATCAACATGCGAAACGCAATAAAGCCACCGATCAATCCGAACCCCGCAAACAGTGCCGTCCAAATGCTTTGCGTCAAGACTTCTAATTGATAAACATTTCGCGGCACAATAAACGTCTGGCTCATCAACACTATCCCCAGCACCGTCAACCCAATACCGCCAATCCCAAACACCCCAAACCCCGGCACCACAAACACTTCGATTGCGATACAGATCAATCCGAGTGAAAACGCTAAAAGTTCGAGCCACTCCGCAGTCCCGGCCAAAAATTTGATCCAAAAATACATCGCGAAACAGATCACTGCGACAAATCCGGGAATCCCCAAGCCGGGTGCATTCGCTTCGGTCGACAGCGCCGCAAATCCGATGAATAACAACAGAAACGCCAACGCGTGACTGCGGCCAAGCTTTTCAACAAAGCGCACCATTTTGCGATCCGTCAACGGCGGCGGTGTCCCACTGAGTCCCATTCGCCGCGAAACATCATCAACCGACAACGACTCACCATCGGCTAACCCCAGCGAGACCGCTTGCGCAGGCGTCAAACCCGCAGCCAATTCGATCCGTTCACCTCGTTGCCAGCGATCGCGTTCCGCTTCGACGTCGGCCGCTCCTTCGATCAAGTCCGATTCGGTGGCGTAACGAATCCGTCCCGTCTTTCGATTCGTATAGCGATAGACCTCGAGATTCGGATCCAATAGTCCGCGGATCAATGCCGCCGGCCGCTTGGTCGCACGCGCAATCTGCTCGATCAACTCATCGTTGCGAATCACCATCGCCGCATCAATCGCTTCGGCTCCCGGCCCCCCAAGTTTTGCGTTGGGATTCATGTACAGCGGGCGACACGCAATCGCGATCAGCGCCGCGTCACCCCGAGCCTCACCTTGAATATATCCACCTACTGTCTGCAGCGGAGGATCGGGTTGCGCGAACCATGCGGCGAGGGTCGCACTTTGGCTCAAGCTTCCTCCGGGCGAATCGATCGCGACCACCCACGTATTGATTTCGCCAGACTCGAGCGTCGCCGTCAAATTACTTTGCCATCGGCGTGATCGTCCCGAGTTGATCGAACCGATCATTTCCATCAACACGCCGACGGGGTCACCGAGCGTTTGTTTCGCGTCGAGCGGATTGATCGCAGCTAAATCGAGTAGCTCGGCAGCCTGGTCGTCACGATTGACGATCCCGGACGCAATTCGTGGTGATCTCACCACTGGAACGCAATTTAACCAACGCTTCGCCAGCGGCAAACACTTCGCTTCCATCCACTTTGGTCACGCGAGCCAGTGCGATGCCTGGATCGACTAAGCCGTCAACCACCTCGGGCGGAAAAAGACCGCGCCGCGCCGCGATCGATCGATAGCTGACCTCGATCGTTTCGTCGGAGCTGGTTTCGTTTTTCGTTGCGTTGGCGATCACGCCTGCCGTCGAAACAAGCAATAGATCCGACGCCAGAATTGGCAAAACCAAGTGGCCTTCGACCGTTCCCTGGACCCAGGAAACCACACGCACACGACGCAGCTCAGGCCCCGTCATCGCTCGAGCCAATCGCAGGGCGTCTTCGAATCCGGTTTCGCCCAGCGACGCTTGGCGATCCTTGTCATCGCTGGCGGCGTAGCGAATCACGACCGTCACCCGAGATTCGTCGGTCGAAGATTCCGCCAAACGATTCAGCTGAGCCAAGATCGACGCCGTGCCATCGGCGGTCAACGGATCGGGCATGTCAAGCACATAGCCCACTTTGACTCGATCGTTTTTAGGTTGCGATGCATCCGCCGCCTTCACGCCGCTGGCATTCGCATCGTCCGCGTTCGCATTCTGTACCGGCGTCACCGAAGTCGCGATGGCAACAATCCCTGCCAAAAGAAAAGGCACGATGCCTCGCCCTAGGGCAACGCGAGCGGAAATCGTCTCGCCCCATGTAGTTGCATCTTTCATTGTTTCTTTTCCATAAAATGACGAAAGACCCTAAGGATGACATTGGTTCACGTTTTACCGAGCCCCGATTTCCCGAGCCCCGTTTTCAAAGCCCCGTGACTCGAATCCATCTTCACTCCTAAATCTTCTCAGCTCAATTATAGGACCAAAGCCAACGAACGGGTAACCAATCCACCGTCTAAGGAACGGCGAATTTCACGCCGCAACCGATTTCCGCTAAGCTGGCAAAGGAATT
>CAXBHV010001263.1:0-2752 GCA_963974855.1 uncultured Rhodopirellula sp.
CGTAATGGTCGCCGCAGCGGCAAAACGGTACCTCCCCCAATGAGCAAATGGGGCACCGGGGATGGTTCATGGCAGCATGCTAAGACGCAGCGTAAATCGCAACAAATATCGTAAAAAGCAGGTCCATCCAGCGCACCGCTCTGCCAGGATGATTTTATTGCGACCGCTCGGCTTAGCGAAGCAGCATTCTTCGGGTAAACTTCGTCGATGAATAAACGACTTACCAAAATCAGCAAATATCTAAGCTTTGTGCTAAAGCACCATCCAGAGGCGATCGAAATGAGCCTCGATGCGGATGGTTACATGAACATCGAAGAGCTTGTCAAAAACGCCAACGCCAGCGGCAAGTCGATCACGACCGAATTGGTCTACGAGGTCGTCGCAGCGAGCGAAGAGCAGCGATTCACCTTGAGCGACGATCGGCTTCGCATTCGCGCGAACTGAGACCGTTTTCGATTCTGCTTCCGCGGCCCGCAAGGCAAGACTTCTGTGACGCTCCAGCCCATCGCCATCCCCCAATCGGTCAAAGCGAATCCGCTGTCACCACGCGAGATCGATTTGATCGACCAAACCAACGACCGCATCGAAGCGTTCATGTTGGCCGATTCCGCAGTGATCGAAACCTTTGTACCTTGCGATTTCCAGTGGCTGGCTCAGTGTTTAGAGTGGATTGACCAGCAAGGCTTGGCAGCGGGGACGCGGTTTTGCGAACTTGGCAGCGGGTTTGGGGTCGCCGCGATGATGGCCGCCCTGCGAGGCATGACCGCAGTCGGCATTGAGATCGAATCGGCGCTGGTGGTCCAGTCCAATCGACTGGCGGATGATCTTGGGATTGCGGCCCGATTTTATTGCGGCACCTTCGTCCCAAGTTCAATGGCGAGATCGCTCGCGTCGTCTCGCGAGGTCAATCACATCGCAGCCGGCGGTAATGACGTATACGACACGACCGGAATCGCGTTCAACGAGTTCGATCTGTTCTTTGCCTTCCCGTGGCCCGGCGAACACGAATTCTATGAATCGCTGGTCGACACCTGTGCGGCATCCGGCGCGTTGTTGCTGACCTACGGCGAACGCGCGGGCATGAAGTTGTTTCGCAAGCCGTAGCGATTTACAGCGGATTAGGGTTGCGCTGGTTTCCTGCCACCTCTCCCCCGACTTCGTCGGTGGAGAAAAACTCACCCACAATATCTGAGTTCAATACCAACGTTTAAGCAGCCCAGGGTTGCGGCAAGCAACGTCGATACCGGAGCAACGCCATCATGCCGTTCTTCGTCGAGCATCTTCCGCAGAGAGTGCGGCTAAAGCGGCGTTGACGGATCTAGCAGTTCTTGCAAGCGTTTGATCGCTTCGGACCAAACCGCGATCGAATCATCGTTTTTCCCCGAGAGATCGGATTGCAACCGCGATAGTTGGGTTTTCGTTTTCCTCGCTAATTCGATGCTCTCCTTCGCGTCGCTGGTCAGCCCCGCCAATAACCAGCGACAGCGTGCGAGATGCAGATGAGCTGCGAGCAATAGTTCAGCGTGTTTGGCCGTGCCTCGGTCGGAATAGCGAATTTGATGCAATGTGCCAGTCAATTTGGCCCATCCCCAGATAGGTGATTTATTGGCGACGCGGTCGTTGCTGGCGGGACCCAAGATCGCGGCGCGTAGAGTCGCTTCGGACGGATTTTGAAATGCGATTTGCTCAAGTGCTTTCGCGGCCTGGATTTGCATCTCGATGGCCCCCGGGTTTTCAGCCAAGATCGTCGTTATGATTTCAAGAGAATCAGGGATTTTGCCCGCCATTCGCAACAGTTCCGCTTGTCGTGCCAAGCCGGCGGTCCGCGACTCGGACGGAAAATCTTTCTGCGTCAGACTGCTGGCGTAGGTCTTCGCAGCATTTTCATAACACTGCCGAGCGATCTTAAGCGACTGGCCGTGTCGGGCTAATTTCGCCCAAGATTCTGCCAGCCATAACTGGTTCGATGCAGTAAGCACATCGCTGTCGGAATCAATCCCCGCAAACGCCTGCTCGAGCTTGTTGATGTCCGCCAACGAGAGCTTTGGGCCTTCGAGCATTCCGTCAATTTGTCGCTTAACGACGGCCAGCGACATGCGGTCTAAACGGTCGGTCGCGTCCGAGTCAAGCACTCTGGAGAGTCGCTCGAGCGCCTGCTTTGCTCCACTGAAATCGTTTAAACTCGTCTTCGCCTGATAGAGCAGTTGGAAGACGTTTTGAGCAAACTCTTCCGTGACAGCGAGTTTCTTTTTGTTGCCTTTGCCGGTCGTGATCGAATCGATCAGCGGCGTTTTGGTTTTCTCGAGCCAAGTGACCGTCGATTCCGGATTGCCAAGTCGAGCCTCGATTAGGGCGACCCTGTATTTTGCATCAAGTATTTGGGACGTCAGCGGCATTTTTCGCTGTTCGGCCGATCGTATTCCGTTGATCATCAAGTCGCGGGCTGACTTTAGTCGTTTCACCATCGCGTCGGGATTCGCGTCCGCTTCGCTCGCTTCATCGACGAATTGGTTCCAGTACGCCGAGCCAGCGGACATCTGGGCGCGGTCGTACGTCTCCGACTTTTTCTTGATCCGCAGATAGGCATCCGCCGCGTCGAGCCAACGGTCAAATGTCTCAAATCGCTGGCCAAGATTCATCCAAATCGGATCGACCTGTGGATCGTTTGGCCATCGTGTTTCAAACAGCTCGGCCAACAACTTCATTTGATTCAGCTCACCTGGGATCTCTGGGGCAGCCCATTGTGTCACGG
>CAXBHV010001264.1:0-2749 GCA_963974855.1 uncultured Rhodopirellula sp.
TTCATCTGCGCGAGTGCCACCTTCTCAGGCGTGTCATCTTGTTTCGGGCGAATGCGATTGACTCGAAATGGATCCTTGATCTCGGGAGACACCTCAACCAGTTGAAGATGGTTGTAGAAGTTGGGGCTCTGGACCAGCGAGACAGGTTCGGTAACTTCCCACGTTTCGTTTTCGCTTAATTGCGGAAACGCGATTCGTCCGAGATCAATTGGCAACCCGAAGATCCAAGCAGGCCGCGAGACCTTGATCGGTTTGCCTCGGTTGTCGATTTCGCAGGCAGCAATTCGTCCGGCAGGCAACCGCGATGAGAGTCGGAAAACGCGATCACTTTGCGGCCCGCGGTAGGTTGAATTGCGTTTCCATTGGCATTCGCAGTTGATGGACACCGCGCCGCTATCGCTCCTTTTTAGCTCATAGACGAGGATTCCTTCCATCTCCATCTTCCCCGACGAGGCACCGTAATCCGCTTTGATTTGGATTTTGTAGAAAAGGGGCGATTCCGTTGCGGTGTATTCAAGCGGCGTGTCTTTTTTCTTGAAATCCGCCGAGACTTCTGTCGCTGGGTTCCCCGGGCTGTCTTGGGCGAATCCAGACACCGAGAGGAAACCGGCGGCGATGGAGGCAAACGCGACCAGGACACGAGATAGCGGATGTTTCATAGCCGATGACCACACCATTCCGAGAGCAGAGAATTGAGGTTGCACCTCCAAATCGTACCCGAATGAGGACGGCCAATCTACAAACAGAGGGGCATTCAGCTGTTATTGACGGTGGGGCAAGCGGACTCCGGCCCGATTCCGACGAGATGAATCTGCCCGCGGGGCGTTCGGTTCTAGTCACCTCAGTGATCATCAGGAAGTGATTTGAGCCTGGCTGCCGCTAAGTTGGCTGCGTAGCCCTCACTCGTCTGATGAGAGCAAGCTTCACTCCCTTAGTTATCCGCAGAAGGGGCAGAAGTGCGCGACATCGAGAAGTCTATTGACTTGGCCACAGTTCGATTGTTGAGATTGGGGGTGTGTGGGAGACGACGAACGACAGCAAATTGGCTGTTATTTCGGCGAACTTTCATTCTTTTGTCAACCAACATTGCGATCAAGTTTGGCGATACAATAGTGTGGAATTAGAGATCCCCATCAAGTATCTTGCTTGGATGTCCAGCTTCGTCATCCCACCAATTCAGCCCACCACCACTTAGGATTTTTTGAAATGAAGAAACCGGCTACCCCCCCTGCGCGTCGAAAACCGTCGCCGACCGCGTCCGCAAACCGGCGTCGCTTTCTGCAGACGACCAGTGCAGGCATCCTTGCAGCGGGCGTTTTCAGCGAATTGCCCGCAGCGGAATCAACCTCGGCCAACAGCAAACTAAAACTCCTTTGCGTTGGAACCGCGAACCGCGCCGCAGCTGACATTGATGGCGTCAAGAGTCAGGACATTGTCGGTTTGTGTGATGTCGACAAGAACTATCTCGACCGTGCAGCAACAAGTTTCAAAGATGCCAAGCTGTATGCCGACTATCGCGAGATGATCGCAAACGAAGCGGACAAGGCCGACGGGATCGTGATCGGAACGACCGACCATCATCACGCACCTGCTGCGATCCGTGCGATCAACGCGGGGCTTCATTGCTATTGCGAAAAACCTTTGACGCACACCATTCACGAAGCTCGTGTGATCGCCGAAGCGGCCAAGGCCAAAGGCGTGGCAACTCAGATGGGTACGCAAATCCATGCCGAACCCAACTACCGCCGTGTCGTTGAAATTGTCCAAGCCGGCGTGTTGGGCGACATCAAAGAAGTTCACGTCTGGGTTGGCAAAGGCTGGGGCGGCGGTGAACGTCCCGAAGCAGGCCAAACGCCTCCCGCGAATCTAGATTGGAATCTATGGCTTGGTGGTGCTCCCGAGCGTCCTTACGCCGCCGGTCGTTATCACCCCGCCCAGTGGCGTCGTTGGTGGGACTTTGGACAAGGAACCCTCGGCGACATGGGATGTCACTACATGGATTTGCCATTCTGGGCACTGAACCTGCGTCACCCAACGTCGTGCGAAGCCGAAGGACCTGAGGTTCATCCAGAAACCTGCCCTCTCGGTTTGAAAGTCAATTACAAGTTCCCTGCACGAGGCGATATGCCCGGCGTTGACTTGACTTGGTACGACGGCAACCTGACTCCAAAGGAAGTTGCTGGTGAACGCGTTCCCGGCAGCGGCGTGATGTTTGTGGGCAGTAACGGCAGCATGTACGCCAACTACTCGAACTACAAGTTGTTCCCGCAAGACAAGTTCTCGGACTTCACTCCGCCACCGAAAACGATTCCTGATTCGATCGGCCACCATGCCTAGTGGATCAAGGCCTGCAAAGATGGTTCGCCAACTCTCTGTAACTTTGACTACTCCGGCGCGCTGACCGAATCGGTTCTGCTGGGCAACGTTGCCTATCGCACTGGCAAGCAACTCGATTGGGACGCCAAAGCACTTAAGGCCACCAATTGCCCCGAAGCGGACCAGTACATCAAGAAAGAGTATCGTAAAGGCTGGGAAGTCGCGTAGTTTCCCTGCGTCTCCGACCTCAACAGAGTAAATCGAAACAGCCCGCATGGGCTTGATTCCATGAAAGTCACCCCCCGGGGTGACGTTTTTTTTTGGGGGACATCGTTTAAAAACGAAGGTAAAGAAGCTGCGATTTGCACTCTTTGGCACCACTGGCGTTAAGAACGTTCGGTACAAGAAATGGCGGGCGGTAGTGGACGAAGCA
>CAXBHV010001265.1:0-2746 GCA_963974855.1 uncultured Rhodopirellula sp.
GCTTTTCCCGACTTCATGTGGACCAATTGGAACGTCCCTTCGCTGTTTAATCGCAAGGCGAACGCTTCGCCGCTCTTCAGCGATGCCGACCATGTTCCGGCCAGTGAGAAACGAGTTTTGCCTGAATTCGTGACATCTGTAGGTTTCGCAGCGCTCGTTGTTGTCGCGGGGGCTGCAGCCACGGTCGATTCGGTCTTGGGCGTGGCATTGCTTTGGGACCAGATATCGGACTTTCGCTCTGCCAAAATCGCCAACTGGGTCAGATCCGCCTTCAATTGACGTGCCGTGACAGCCCGGTTGCTGAGCGAGACCCGCAATTGGATTCGCTTGTTTTCTTGATCAAACGCAAAGTAGCCGCCTTGGGTTGCGGTGTTGGAAACCAGCAGTTTCAGCAGTGTTTCTTTATCAAACGAAGCATCCTCTTCCATTTTGACCAGCGACATTTCGCAAGCGATGCGGTCTTCATCGACAAACACCGTCATCGAAACAGGAAAGATCCACTGGGCGTGATTGAGTTTAAAGGTCGCCGAGCCCTGTTCTTCACTGGGCTCAAATCCAGCGGCCTTCAATACCTGGATCAGCGAGGAAACGCCGACAATCCGCTGCATTGTTTCTCCGTCGCTGATCGTGGCGACGTCTTTTACGGTCGCGACCTGTTTCTCAAAGACGGATTCCATCGCGACTTCGGAAAACAAACTGTCGTCCGCGTGGACCTGTGTATTGCCACAAAACAAAGCGGCAAGCACGGCAAAAGAGAATAGGAAACGCATCGTAATACCCTGGGGTGCATAAGAGGTAAGGCGTCGCGATGACTCATTTCATTCGCGTGACTTTATATCCCAGCGTAAAAACGCGAGCGTTGTTACAAAACGCTGTGAAGCATTTCGTAGCTACGCTCGCCAGAGCGTGGATTGTTGGCGCGCAAATGCGATTCACCACCTTCTGGCGAAGGTAGCTACAAGAAAATGCTTCACAGCGTTGGGCGTTACAGCAAAGCCGGCTGCAAAACGACGGCCGAAAACAGCCTCTGAAAACATTTTTAAATTTCTCCGTAACACATCGGCGGTGCCATCGCTTGGCCTGTTAGTCAAGCAAACAACGCAGCGACGCGACACGGCAGACTCACGATCGCTTCCTTCAATTCACTGCCACACTTGGAGAACAGTAAGATGTTAAACCGATTCTTTTTCGCAGTTGCCCCGATGATCTTGGTTGCTAGCTCGGTGATGGCCGAAGACAGCATGCTGTCGACGATCGCCAACCTGGACCAAAACGACTCGATCGCTCAGGTCGATACCAGCGACGATCTTGGATTGGCGGATGTCGAGTCACTGCTGAACGATGGCGAGAAACAAAGTGGCGAAGAGGCGATCGCGGCCTGCTTCCGCCGGATTGGCTACGGACACCGCCACCATCACTACCGTAGCTACAGCAACTGGTACAGCCCCGTGTATCACAGCCACAGCTACTACACTCCTGTGTACACATCCTACCACTGCTACACGCCGACCTACTCATTCTACACCCCTTGTTACACCAGCTACTGGGGTTGCTGGTAGTCGTCGACTCTGCTGATTCAATAAACACCAATAAGCCCGACAACCCGATTGTTTCGCGGTTGCCGGGCTTTTCTTCTATCGAAACTCAATTCACTTTTTTCTAGCAGGCAAACCAATGAACCGCCAAATATTGACCAAGGTCTTGATGACCACTAGTTTCATCGTCTGCATGACGACGCAATCCGATGCACAGCAAATCAATGCCTCGCATCTGTTCGGAAACCATTCGTATTGCGGTCACGTCATCGACTTGATTTCGCAGCACGGTGTCAACAACTCGTTCAACCGTGGATCGACGTTCCATTCGTCACCGTTTGGGCACGTGGTGATCCCCGATTGTGAAATCGGCGACCTGCAAATCGTCGAGGTCCACCAACACGAACATCTCGATTCGGCGTGTGGGCCGACGTTCGCCATCGTGATTCAAAACCATAGCACTCGTAGTGTTTGTGGTTTCCATGTGACCGCCGTGGCAGTCTTTGGACATATCTGCCCCACGTCACCTAACGCCACGGTGAAGACGGACAAAATCGAACCCGGCGAATCACTCGAAGTGCTGGTGACGCTGCCAATCGAAGCGTTGGCGATGGGCAACCGCAATGGACAAGTCATCGGCTTTCAACGGCTCGTTGTCGCCATCGATAGTTTTGACGAACTGATGGAGAGCGACGAAGCGAACAACTTGAAAGCGTTTGACGCCGCATCGATCCCCGTCGTTTCGGTGTCGGTGACCACGACGGTGGAAACCGAATCAGTTTCGACGATCCAGTCCGGTAGCGTCCAGAGCGTGCAGCCCTCGGCAGAGAACGTGGTTCCTCAAGCGGAGGCACCACCAATCGAGTCAGTACAAAACGGATCGCTCGAAAGCGAGCCCGAGGTCGATTCACTCCGCTCGGCGATCAAGATGCTCGACACCAACAACGCCACGAACGACGTCGCTGCGGCAAGCGGGATTTAGGTTGAAACCTGAGTCCAAATCGCCCGAGTCCAAATGGCCTGAGTCCAAATCGTGCGGACGATTGCATCACAAGTTCTGGGGGTGAACGAGGATGCAATCGTCCCGCACGCCGTTTTCGGCCACGTATGATTATTCTTAATGGTGCATCGCAAGTCACCTCTCCCGAGCGTCAGCCTGGGAGAGGTCGAACGGGCCCTTTAGGCCTCGTTCGGGTGAGGGCCGACCGCGC
>CAXBHV010001266.1:0-2744 GCA_963974855.1 uncultured Rhodopirellula sp.
CGCCAGCTCGGGCGAAGACATCTTCAAGCCGATACAGCGGCAGATGTGTCTAGCGACAATTAGTTTTCCCTCTTTGCGGCAACTAGATTTCCTCTGTTGAGCTGACCAGGCCCGGTGTTTCACGACGCGGTGTTTCCCGGTTCAGCGACAATTAGAATTCCCCTGTTGGGGTTTTGACTGCATCATCACGGTTCCCTCTTTTCAAGGAGATCGTGATGACCACGGATGGGCAAGTTTCTGAACTCAGGCGATGGCTGGCCGTTGGCAAGTCTCTCGCCGCTTCTGCCAGGATGGCTTCGATGGATAATAAAACCGCACGATCTTATCGCGATGACGAGCGTCTTCCCTCACAACGCAAGACCACTCGCACTTACCGCACCCGAACCGATCCTTTCGCCGAACTCTGGATCGATGTCGTGCGTCTGCTCGAAGCGGAACCACGACTCAAAGCCAAGACCCTCTTCGACGACCTGCAGCGAACGCATCCAGGCAAGTTCCCCGATTCGACTCGCCGCACCTTCGAGCGGCGGGTGGCGACTTGGCGTTCACTACACGGTCCCGACAAGCCCGTCTTCTTTCCGCAAGACCATCGCCCTGGCCGGTTTGCAGCCAGTGATTTCACCGTCTGCAATGAACTAGGCGTCAAGATCGCGGGCGTTCAGTTCAACCATACGCTCTTTCACTGCGTTCTGACTTATAGCAACGTCGAGTCGGTTTCGCTCTGCTTCTCCGAATCCTTTGAAGCACTTAGCGAAGGCATTCAAAATGCGTTCTGGCAGTTCGGTGGAGTGCCGCAGCAGCATCGTACCGACTCACTCAGCGCCGCCGTTCGCAACCACTCCGATCGAACCACGCTGACTCTGCGATACGCAGCCCTGATGGATCACTATGGTTGCACTGCTCAGCGAACCAATGCCCGATGTGCCAACGAGAACGGCGACGTCGAATCACAGAACGGGCACCTCAAGGATCGCATCGATCAAGCGTTGTTACTTCGTGGCAGTCGTGAATTTGCAAGTCGAGACGAGTACATGATATTTGTACAAGACATCGTTCAGCGTGCCAACGCGACTCGGCAGCAACGCCTTGCTGAGGAACGATTGACTCTGCAGTGCTTGCCTGAAGGTCGACTCGATACCGATGACCAGTTGCGAGGCATTCGTGTCAGCAAGAGTTCGACGATCAACGTTCGCGCCAACACTTATTCAGTCCCCAGTCGTCTGATTCGCTGCAAGGTTGATGTGCGAATTAGTGCCGAGACAATCACGGTGACGTACCAAGGCCATGTGATTCAAACGATGCAGCGACTCGTCGGCAAGCAAGCCGCCAGCATCAACTATCGTCATGTGATTGACTCGCTAGTGCGGAAGCCCGGCGCGTTCGCCGATTACCGTTACCGCGAAGAAATGTTCCCAAGCAGCTACTTTCGATTCGCTTATGACCTGCTGCTGAAGCAACATAGCGAAAAGGTGGCCGACAAACTGTACCTGCAGATTCTGAAGCTCGCCGCGGACGAGAGCCAGCAAGCGGTTGAGGATACCCTGCGAATCTGTATCAACGCTGGCCAAGCGATCGAACTTGATTCGCTTCGCCAGCAGGTGGCTGACGCCGAGTTGATTCCGAAGGTTACTGACATTGATGTTGAACCGCCGGATCTGAATGATCTTGACTTTTTGATACCCACGTTCTCCAAGGATGGAATCGATGACGACAAGCCCGAAGACCAAGACAACGCCGACGACACGCCGCAAGGCGAACCCGAGCAAGAGCAAAGCGACTACCAAGACGGACCTGCATATAAGTCTGACGATGCAGTTCAAGGAACTACGCATGCCGACGTTCCGGGATCAGTTCGCGGAGGTGGCGGTGCGCGCCGAAGCGGAGGACCTGAGTTACCTGGACTATCTCTCGGAGTTGACGACGTTGGAATGCGAGGCGCGGAAGGAGGGGCGGATCAAACGACTGATGACTCGCTCGAGTCTTCCGCTGGGGAAGAGTTGGCAATCATTCCAGTTCGACCGCTTGCCAATGAATGTGCGTCGCCAACTGGAGACGCTACGCGATGGTACGTTTCTGAACCGGCGGGAGAACATCCTGCTGTTCGGAAAACCGGGTTCGGGCAAGAGTCACGTCTTGTGTGCATTGGCCGAGCAACTGGTGCTGCAAGGTCGGAGCATGCTGTTCACAACGTGCAGCTTGTTGGTCCAGCAACTGTTGATCGCGAAACGGGATTTGAGACTTCCGAAGTTGATCAAGCAGATGTCCTCGTTCGAGGGTCTGATCATCGACGACTTAGGATATGTGCAGCAGAGTCGCGAGGAGATGGAGGTGTTGTTCACTCTGTTGGCGGAGCGTTACGAACGGGGCAGCGTGTTGCTAACGAGCAACCTAGCGTTCTCGAAGTGGGACCAGATCTTCAAGGACGCGATGACGACCGCAGCCGCAATCGATCGTTTGGTACACCACAGCGTGATCATCGAACTGAATGTTCCAAGCTACCGAGTGGAGAAAGCCAAACAGGCCAAAGCGAATGGCGAATCGTCTACAAAAGAATCAACCGAGCAAAAAACGTAGTAGGGAATTCTAATTGTCGCTAAAGCGGAGAACTAATTGTCGCCGAACAAGATGGTCGGCGTATTTTCCCAAGATAATTTGCGCTGTCACGCCGAAACCGTAACGAGAGCCCTTTGTCAGCGAGGCCGCATCGTTGTCGGATTCCGGCGGTGGAGCGACCTTTACTGTTT
>CAXBHV010001267.1:0-2743 GCA_963974855.1 uncultured Rhodopirellula sp.
CTTGGCAAGTGATAACAGCAGTGATGCAGCCGTTTGCTCATCAGGTGCCTCGAATACGACGCAACCGTCGGCCTCACCCGTGGCCCAGTACTGTGAAACCAGCTTGCCACCAGCAGCTTCGACGCTCTGGCGAAAAGCTTCGGCGCGTTTGACGGAGTCGCTTACTTCGCGGATGCCTTGGTCGGTAAAGTTCATCAGACTTAGGTAACGGATCATGGGAGTTCCTTGGTGTAAAAGGGGGTCAATTGGGTTGGATTTGGTGCAAGTCCGGCGCTCCGCATTCGTACGGATCATCGGGATCAACGATCGGTTTGAGATGGTTGTCCGGCAACAGATCCGATGGCCACTGGTGCAAATCGGATATCGTTTGCCAGAAAACGAACAACCACTGCGAAACCGCACCGAAGTATTCGATGTGAGTTGATTCGCACATTTGCCAACATGCCGCGGGTAACCAGTCGTGCATGTGGTCGCAAGCGTAACACGACAGTGCCTGCATCACGATTTCGCGTGACGGATCGTCGGGGGCTTGCGATGCCATCGCCAACATCATCGCGACGAATTCGAGTTGGCAGAGCAGGTGGTCGGGCCGTTCGCCTTTGACGATGCTGCCTTTGAAACCGAAGGCGTAATAGAAGCCACTCAAATCGCCAAGAATCTTTCCCTTGTCGCGGCGAATATACGAAGCCTGGTTTAGCGGGCAAGCTTGGGCGCCGTCAAACATTCGCCAGTATTCGTCGGACCATTCATCGTGCGACAGTTCGCTGGCACAACGAAGTACGTCGTTAAGTGCAGCACGTGGACTCGGGCGACTCGCCGCTTCGTCGGCAATGTCGGCTGCATCGCCAAGGGCATACTGCAAAAGGTCATCGATCATCGACAATGTGGGATAGGCTTCCAGCCTGTCATTGACTGCTTGACAGGCTGGAAGCCTATCCCACTGGGGACGTAGCATTTCGACAGTCAACAAAACTAAATCAGCCTGCGCGGCGAGTGTGACGGCTTTCTCGTTCACGGATCAATCCTCATCGGTGTCCAGTTCGTAATATTTTTGCGTCCGCCGCGGTTGCCGGCGGTGCCATCCCAAACCGCAAACGCGATCAATTGTTGGCCCGGGTTTTCCTTGAACCGTGCGATCAGCGGGTCGGCCGTCTCGATTGGTCGGTCGATCACGACATACCATTTGCCGTCGCTCCAAGCACCGCGTCCGTGACTTGGTGTCTCGCCAATGTGCGTCGCGCTACCGAATCCGTGCGCGGTCAGTTCCTCCACGGGGCTCTTGCGATCGAAATCGGACATCGGGTTGCCGGCCGACGTCGCAATCATGTATTGCTTGGCCAGGGGGTCGCGAAATGATTTCTGCATCGTGAATGGTTTCTCGCCCGTGGCGAACCAATACATATCCGCATCGGAGTTCGGGTGTGTGGTGGCCCAGTCCTGGAACCCTTCGTCCACATCCTTTTGCCACGTCGCTTTCCAGTGCAGCATCCGCACCGGCATATTCGGGCCACCCATCGTGTAGGGTGCACCATCGCTAAGTGGAAACTGCATCGCCACCGCGTCGGAGAATTTGCCAACATCACTCTGGTCCGCAATCTCGGGCTTGTCCCAGCTCAATCGCCACACATAACGCTGGTCGTCTCGCACGGCTTGGACTCGCACGTTGGTTATCGAACCAGCTTCCAAAACAGGAGGAGCGACTTGCTGTGGCAACATGGCAACATCCGCGACCGCGATCTTGTCCCAGAATGGATCGAGCGGATCGTCGGTTGTCGGAGCCGCAGGTACCTTGCTGACCTTAATCTCCGGCAGCGGCACTTCAGCAGTGGTCGTGGTTCCGACAGCTGGCGACGCGCCAGACGTCGCCGACGCAGCCGAGTCAAGGCTCTCGCCAACAGCCGGAACGACAACCACGACCGGTCGCCGAGTCACGATGAAGATCGAAGCAATCATCACAAGCAAAATTAGCAGCGCCCCACCGACAATGCCCATCAACATTCGATTGTTGTCTGGTTTACTGTTCATGTTTTCTCCTGTTTGACGTAGCGAAAGTCGCCAAGACTTTCCATTTTTCGACATCTTGCAAACCGCTGCCGAAACTCTTGGCGAGTTGCGCTACAAAACCCACCGCCTCGTTGGCCCTGAACACAAGCCTCATCAGGCCGTATTGTGTCGATAGGCGTCATTCTTTTCGTCGTAATGTTTGCGGAAGTAGTTCGGTTCAGTAAATGGCACGCGGGCGACTTCCACATCATCCACGTCCCAGCCCACCGCTTCGTCACCTTCCACTTCATATCGTGTGATGATCCGTGGACTCGCCCCAAACAACATCAGCGCACCGAGTAGTTGTTTGTCGTCCTTCAAGTTGCGATACATCTCCTTGGCTTCTTCAACGCCTGGACCAAACAATTGATCTAGGAACGGGTCTGGCACATGCACTGGAGGAATGTAGAATACGTTCGGTCCAGTCCCGAATTGCGGATAGCACGGCAGTGCAAGCTTGCGAATCATGACGATATAGTCGATCGGATTGTCCTCTCGAGGCTCCTCCTGAGTCGACAAGAATCCGTGCATGCGGATTTTTCCGATACACGATTCAACACACAACGCCACATTCCCTTGCTCCACACGTGGGAAGCAACCAATGCACTTCTCGCTGGCTCGGTTGATGACGTTGAAGAACACCTTTTTGTACGGACACGCTTTGACGCATTCCTGGTATCCACGACAGCGTTCTTGATCG
>CAXBHV010001268.1:0-2743 GCA_963974855.1 uncultured Rhodopirellula sp.
TTGCTCATGGTGCCCAGTCACCACTCGGGCCACCTTGATCACGACCACCAACACAAGGACCAAGGTCATGCAAACTCTTAGTATCAAACGTTTCGGCTTCGCGATCGCCAGTGCCTCGATCGTGTCGTACCTCGGATGTGTTTTCGTAATGATGACCGTCCCCAAGGATGTCGCAATCCGGTTCTTCAATAGCCTCATGCACGGCGTTGACGTCACCACAATCATGCGTTGGGACATGCCGATTGGTGAAACCGTGTTGGGCGCCGTTGGAATTTTCGTATTGGGATGGTTGTTCGGCGCACTGATTGCTTGCTGCTACAACTGCTGCGGAAGAGAGAAGAAGAGTGGGGGAGTTGGGAGTCGGGAGTGAAGGAGTTGATTTCGATCGACCGTTCGTAGCGGAATGCGCCTAGCATTTCGGCCTCACGAAAATCTGTTGCGATCCGAAAGCCGTGGCCGCTTCCGCTACGGTCATCTGTTCAAGCCTTATTCCCTG
The DNA here is from genome assembly GCA_963974855.1 of uncultured Rhodopirellula sp. GTDB lineage: Bacteria > Planctomycetota > Planctomycetia > Pirellulales > Pirellulaceae > Novipirellula. The sequence goes on from CAXBHV010001268.1 coordinate 497, forward strand.
GCACGGTACTTGCAATCCCAACTCCTCACTCCCAGCTCCCAATTCCTCACTAAGGAAAAACTTTGCCGGACCACAACAATAAGCAGTACGAAGAAAACAGCCTCTCGCTAACCGGCTCCGTCGCGATGGGCACTGGCGTCATGATCGGTGCCGGAATCTTTGCGCTTACCGGACAAGTGGCCGAACAAGCGGGCGGGCTGTTTCCGCTTGCATTTTTGGCTGCCGCCGCTATTGCTGGATTCAGTGCCTACAGCTACGTGAAGATGGCCGAGCAGTACCCGTCCGCTGGCGGCATCGCCATGTTCTTGATGAAAGCGTACGGCAAGGGAACCGTCACTGCGGGCATGTCCCTGCTGATGTACTTCTCCATGGTCATCAACGAAAGTCTCGTCGCTCGTACGTTCGGAACCTACACGCTGCAATTGTTCGACGCCCAAGAGAATCAGTTCCTTGTGCCAACTCTTGCCGTCGGTCTGCTTGTCGCTGCATTCGTCATTAACATTCTCGGCAACAAGTTCATAGGCACTTTCTCGACAGTGACCGCCGTCATCAAGATTGCGGGTGTTTTGATCTTTGCTGCTTCGGGTTTGTGGGTATCTGGACTGACGTTTGAAAGCGTTGGCGTTACCGAGCGAACGTCCGCTGGCAGTTTCTTGTCGGCGACGGCCCTGGCGCTGCTGGCATACAAAGGTTTCACAACGATTACCAACAGCGGATCGGAGATCAAGGAGCCGAAAAAGAACATCGGTCGCTCGATCATCATCTCGCTTTCCATTTGCTTGGTGGTTTATCTGCTCGTCGCCTTCGCTGTTGCAGGAAACCTGTCAGTCGCCGAGATCATCAAACACCGTGACTACGCATTGGCTGAAGCCGCTCGCCCAGCGTTTGGTCAGTGGGGGACGTATTTCACCGTGGGCCTTGCGATCGTCGCGACGATTTCCGGACTGATCGCGAGCACGTTTGCCGTGTCACGAATGTTGGCCATGCTCAGTGAAATGAAGCTCGTGCCGCACATGCACTTTGGAATGCCTGGTGATATCCAGAAGCACACACTCGTCTACACAGTAGTTTTCGCGATCACGCTGACGATCCTGTTCGACCTGTCACGAATCGCGTCACTGGGAGCGATTTTTTATCTCGTGATGGACATGGCCGTGCACTGGGGCGTCCTGCGTCATGTACGCGACAAGGTCGATGCAAACCGGTGGATTCCGTCAATCGCATTGTTGTTTGATGTCGTCATTCTCGCAGCGTTTCTATGGATGAAAGCCAACAGCGACATGCTGGTCATCTGGGTCGCGCTCGTTGGCATTGTCTTCATCTTCGCCGGTGAAAAATTGTTTTTGTCCTGGAAGGATGAGGACGACGAATCAGATCATTCGGACGCTCATGCAATGTAACAGTGAATCGGCAAGAGCAAACGAAACGAACACTTGGAACACCAAACACGAAGAACATCATGGAAAAGAAATCAACACCAATCGGCTGGCTCAATGTCCTATTCATGATCTGTCTCTTGTTGCCCGTGCTGATTCTGTTGATGATGCCTGGCGGCACGATGATGGGTGCATTTCTGTGGCTGCCTATCGTTCTTTTGCTATGCTTTTGGATGATCGCGAGCATGGCTGCTGCGGCTCGCGGCGAGCAACAAGAAGAGACCGACCACACGATCGACGATGGGGGTCGCATGATTTCGGACGGCGAACAGCCGGATGCGATTCGCGCAGTGATGGATGTGCGAGTGGCGACGCAGCAACATAGTGCAGGAATCTTTCGCGGACGCCTGACCGCACCTGCCGATGAAGCGTTAATGCGACTGCAATCGGACCTTGGCGAGAACGTTGTTCCCATGATTCAACAGGACGAAGAACTGGGCACGGCTATCGTTTTGATGAACCGGCCAACCGATGAATCGGTACTGGAGCGACCGACCCGACCGTGGCTGCACTGGCTCCTGTTCGGTCTTACGTTTCTAACCACGACCTGGGCGGGTGCACTGCACCAAAGCGTCAATCTGTTGGAACAGCCCAGCGAAATTGCGGTCGGGCTTTGGTATTCCGTTGGCCTGTTGTTGATCCTCGGCGTCCATGAAATGGGCCACTATTTCATGGCCCGTCACCACGGATTGAATGTTTCGCCGCCGTTTTTCATCCCGGTCCCCTTCGCGTTGGGTACCTTCGGTGCCTTCATTCAAATGAAGTCACCAACAAGGAATCGACGGGCATTGTTCGACGTTGCCGTGGCAGG
>CAXBHV010001269.1:0-2742 GCA_963974855.1 uncultured Rhodopirellula sp.
TTCGCCCGATTTTCCTTGCGTTTGCCTTGTGCCCATTCGTGATGTGTTTGGCAAGTGGGTTGCATGCTGCTGACAAGCCCAACATCGTATATATCATGATGGACGAGTGGGGATACTTCGAGTCATCGGGAATGGGGCATCCGATTTTGCAGACGCCTCACATTGATCAGATGGCGTCCGAGGGAATGCGTTTCACACAATTCCTTGCTGGAGGCAATGTTTGCGCTCCAACGCGTAGCGTGCTGATGACGGGTTTACACGCGGGTCATACCACCGTCCGCGGCAACGGTGGCGGTGCGGCACTGCGTGCGGATGATCGTACCATCGCGGATGGTTTACATGACCTAGGTTACGCGACGGGCGGTTTTGGAAAGTGGGGCATCGGCGACGTTGGCACGACCGGCGTGCCCGAAAAACATGGCTTCGACACCTTCTTTGGCTACTACCATCAAGTTCACGCGCACAATCATTACCCACGGGTTCTGATTCGAAACAGCCAACGGGTTCCGCTCGCTGGCAACACTGGCGATTGGCAAGGAGGAGAGCAGTTCGCCCATAACCGAATAGTTCAAGAAGGCATGGACTTTATCCGTGAGCACAAAGATCAACCTTTTTTCGCCTACTTTCCTTGGACGCCGCCTCATGGACATTGGGCGATGCCGGCGGATGACCCCGCTTGGATTAAATACAAAGATCGTCAGTGGGATGCGGCCAATCAACGTGGCACCCAAGATGCACAAGTTTATGCTGCGATGGTCGAAATGGTGGACCGTCAAATTGGCCACGTGTTCCAACTGCTGCGTGAGCTTGAAATTGACGACAACACCATTGTGTTTGTTTGCGGTGACAACGGTGGCCAGACCTATTTCAACAACGACAATCACCCACACGGGTTCCTCGCTCCCAACCTAAATCCTAAAACCGGCGAGCGTTTCCGCGGTGGCAAACGCGAATTTTACGAAGGGGGAATACGCATTCCTTTTATCGTGCGTTGGCCAGGCAGAATTAAAGCCTCGTCGGTGTCCGATCACCTCGGTTACTTTCCCGACATCCTACCGACGCTGCTTGAGTTAGCTGGTGCGGATTCGATGCCAACGACCGACGGAATCTCGATCGTGCCGACGCTCTTAGGCGAACAGAACGCTGGCCATCCGCAATCGCAGCACGAATACCTGTATTGGGAAGACCCGCAAAGCGCTGCGGTTCGGATGAAGAACTGGAAAGCGGTGCGCCCAGGTCCAAATCGACCGTTCGAACTGTATGACCTGGCGACCGACATCGCGGAGCAAAATGACGTGGCCGAGCAAAACCCGGAAACCCTTGCTAAAATGATCCAGTTCGCAAAGCAAGCCCATACGCCTCCACGATTGGGGAAAACCTTAGACCCTACGGTCGGGTTCCGCCCTCAGACCCACGAGTTTTTTTGGATCGCGGCAGAGCAATCCCACAGTCAGGGATTGGCTCCGCTTGGCATTTTGCTTCGTCGGCGCCATTGAGAAGCGTTTCAATCGTGACGCATGTCGGCAGCGTCGCTGTTATCGAACATTGCAACGGCATGAAACATCCAATTCATTTGCCTTCCATTTTCTATCATCAAGATCGACCTGAACTAATGAAGCTAAAATTGAACTTGGCCCTGTGCGTCGCAATGGCAACCACCCTCGGCGGTTTCGCAAACCACGCACGTTCCGGCGAACTGCCGAATGTGGTCGTTATTTTGGCGGACGACTTGGGGTACGGAGATTTGGGATGCTACAACCCCGAGTCGAAAATCCCGACTCCAAACCTCGACCAACTCGCGACCGATGGGATGCGTTTCACCGATGCACATAGCCCATGCACCGTGTGCACACCGACGCGTTTCAGTTTGATGACAGGACAAATGGCCTTTCGCGTTCCCAACGGCGGTCGTGTGTTTTCGGGTGCAGGCGGTCCATCGCTGATCGCGCCAGGGCAACTGACGCTGCCATCGATGCTGCGCCAGCAAGGGTACACCACCGCGTGCTTTGGCAAGTGGCATATTGGTTTGACCTTTTATGACCACGACGGGGAACCGATCCATCACGGAAATCTCGAGTCGGTTAAGCGAATTGATTATTCGCGCCCCATCGACGGCGGCCCGTTGGATTGTGGGTTCGATCATTTCTTTGGAACGGCATGCTGCCCCACGACCGATTGGTTGTACGCTTTCATTGATGGAAAACAGATTCCAAACCCGCCCGTCAAACAGCTCGATCAGTCCACGCTACCCAAGCATCCTTACGCCAACGATAACCGTCGTGGAATGGTTGCACCGGACTTTGATCTCGAAGAAGTCGACATGGTCTTTCTGAAAAAGAGTCAACAATTTCTTGAGCAACATGTCAAACAAAGCCCTGACAAGCCGTTCTTTCTGCTGCACAGCACACAAGCGGTGCACTTGCCGTCGTTTCCCGGCAAAGCGTTCAAAGGCAAAACCGGCTCAGGCCCACATGGCGATTTCATTTTCGAGCTGGACTACGTTGTCGGCGAGTTAATGAGCACACTTGAACGTTTAAATATCGACGACAACACGTTGGTGATTTTCACAAGCGACAACGGCCCTGAAGTCCCCACGATCTATCACATGCGACATGACCACGGTCACGACGGAGCACGTCCGTGGCGAGGCGTCAAACGGGACAATTGGGAAGGTGGCCATCGAGTTCCGTTTATTGTCCGCTGGCCAGGCAAGGTGCCTGAGGGAACCACGTCGTCGGAACT
>CAXBHV010001270.1:0-2741 GCA_963974855.1 uncultured Rhodopirellula sp.
GGTTGCGCCAGAGATACGTCGAATGTTTTGATCCAAGGCGTTCTTGTGCTGCTCCCTTGGGTTGTCGACGCGCCGTCATACTGGACCGTCAGCTTGACCGTGTCACTCGAAGTCCGCGACGCAATAATGCGATTCAGATCATTCGTGCTGTTCACCGGCTGGTTGTCGACAGCAATGATCAAGCCTCCCGCTTTGACGCCCGCCACCGCAGCACCGCTATCGGGATAAACTCGATTGATCAAGGCTCGTTGAGCATTGACGTTGATGCCCAACCGCGGCCGGGTCGCATCGGATACGGTCTTGGATTGCGTTGTCTGGTTCTGCAGAGATACCGTTGGCGTGGCGATTTTTGTGGATGTGCTTTTGGGCGGCGGCAACGTCGCTTCCATCACTGTCCCTTCCTTTACCGCCGAATTCTGCTCGTGATCGCTCGACGCGATTGCGACTGGCACGACCGTGGCCGGCGGTACTTGGTCGTCCCCCCGAACTGAGGTCGTGCCTGAAAACTGGATAACTACGACGGTAGCAGCCAACTGGGCAACAATGTGTGAGACGCGTTTCATTTCAGCAAATCTCCCCCTGAATCAGCTTCGCGATCAAAATGCATTGGCGAAGCCACTTGGCTTGGTCCTGTTTCACTCCCAAGTCTAATGGATCTGAACCGCTGGCCATGGCAATCGTGCAGGAAATCGTCGCTTAATTTGCGATTTTAACCCGCAAAAACGAGGCTCGCTTTCGTGGTGCAGTCATGACACATGTGTAAGCAGCGATTTTTTCGGTCAGCCTCGGTGCGATACATCCGTCAAAATTTCCGCTGCGATAGCGGGATGGTAAAAACAGTCGTCCTTCGCGAAGTCTGGCAATGAATTCGTATTGAACACACGCAATCGCTGAGATCGTCTACAATTTACGGAACCATTGGACGACCTACCTAAAATCTATAGAAGAGATATTCCCATGATTCGAACCGCTGTTGTGTGTTGTGGCCTATTGCTTGTCAGCGTGCTGATCCCGCGTGCGGTTTTGGCGGCCGAGCAAGGCGGATCCGTTGCCGTTGGCGACAATGCTCCCGAATTTTCTGTTGATGATGACAAGGGCAACCCCTGGAAATCGGAGGATCATTTTGGCAAGAAAATTGTCGTGCTTTACTTTTACCCTGCGGACATGACAGGCGGTTGCACTGCACAAGCGTGTGGTTACCGTGATACTTTGGCGGACCTCACATCCCAAGATGTCGAAGTGGTTGGGATCAGTGGCGACTCGGTTGAAAACCACCAATGGTTCAAGAAAGCTCACCAGCTAAACTTTCCACTGTTGGCCGACACCGATGGTAAGGTGGCAGAAAAGTTTGGTGTTCCGATCACTCGCGGATCAAAATCGGTCAAAGCCATGATCGACGGCAGCGAGCGAATTTTGAATCGCGACGTCACGGCGAAACGATGGACGTTTGTTATCGATCGCGATGGAAAGGTCGCTTACAAAGACGACAAGGTCCAAGCAAAACAAGATCCCACCAAAATTCTTGATGTTGTTAAAAAACTTAAGTAACACGCGACTGTGTAAACAGGATTTCGCCTCAGCCGAAACTCCTTCCCACCTTTGAGTTGGACAATCTGAGCCGTCGGCGCTAGCCGCGGGCATGTTTCCAAAAATATTGACGGGCCCGCGGCTAGCGCCGTCGGCTCAACGAATGAACGGCGTTTTTCCGGTAAATACCGAACGAACTGTTTAACGCTGCCTTGCCCACCCAACTTCCCACCTGTTTTAACTCCCACCTGAGAGGTCTCTATGAATGATCGACGCTTGTTTTTAAAGTCAACGGCTGCCGCAGCGGTCGTCTCGGCAACTGCGACCAAGACACTCACGGCGCAAGACGCCAGCCCCAGTGAAACGGTGTCACTCGGCGTGATGGGGGTCAATGGTCGCGGCAGTGCAATCATTTCCGGGATGCTTGCTCTGCCGAATACGCGTGTCGATTTCATTTGTGATGTTGATTCACGAGCTGCGGATCGCGCGGCCGAGATGGTCGCAGCCAAACAACAGCATCGCCCAAAAATTGTCACCGATTTTCGGCATATCCTTGATGACAAAAACGTCGATGCTCTTGTCGTCGCGGCGCCCAACCATTGGCACGCTCCGGCGACCATCCTCGGATGCGACGCTGGGAAACACGTCTATGTCGAAAAACCTTGTAGCGGTACCGCTGCCGAGGGCGAGTGGGCACTTGCTGCGGCACGCCGCAACAAACGCGTCGTGCAAATGGGAACCCAGCGTCGCAGCTGGCCTGCACTCATCGAGGCGGTTACAAAAATTCACGCGGGCGAAATCGGCGACGTGCTTTATGCTCGCTCGTGGTACAACAATCGACGGGCTTCGATTGGCAAAGGAAAACCGGCTCCTACGCCCGATTGGTTGGATTGGGATCTATGGCAAGGCCCCGCGCCTCGCCGCGAATTCAAAGACAACATCGTGCATTACAATTGGCACTGGCATTGGCACTGGGGCAATGGCGAAATGGGCAACAACGGCGTTCATGGTTTAGATGTCGCTCGCTGGGCTCTCGGAGTCACCTTCCCGACTCGTGTTACCGCAGGTGGCGGAAAATATCGTCACGATGATGACCAGGAAACGCCTGATACGATGATGGCGACCTTCGATTTCCCCGAAGGCAAAACGATCACCTGGGAAGGCCTTAGTTGGTCGCCGCTTGGGCCACACGACACCGGTTTTGGCATCAGCAT
>CAXBHV010001271.1:0-2739 GCA_963974855.1 uncultured Rhodopirellula sp.
CGTCGTCACAGAATTCACCAATATGCACACCAAACCCCCGCCCTTCATTTGCGGGTTTGATCACAAATTGTTTTCGGTGCTTGCGAACGTAGGGAAGCAGGTCGATCGTCTTGCCATGAAACTTGGTTTCACCGGGCCGTAGACGTGACGTCCATAACAGATGGTCATCGATAAATTGACGCTGTGTATCGTCCAACTCGCTACGGAATTCCGGATCATAGAAAAGGGCTAGCAGCCCTTTGTCTTCGGCGATGGTCGCAGCCACTAGATTATTCACCGAAACCATCGATTGGTCTCGGAGACCCTCCAGAAAATCTTTGTAACGCTGCTCAAAACCGGCTTTCCAGCAATGATTCGGGCTATTGGGCGTACTGACTCGGATCTTATTCCAAGTAAGCGAGATGGGACGATTGTGAATCGTGACGGAGGATCCTTGTCGTCGGATGTCTTCGGCGCTGGCAACAATCACTTCGCGTCCGCGCGCGACAAAGGCGGCTTTCAACATTTCGACTTCGTTGCTTAAACCGTTCTCGTCATTCAGTAGTGCCACTGCGTGTTCGGGATTGCCACCGCCTTGTTGTTCGATCCGTAGCAATTCGTCGACGAGTACGTCGCGCTCGAGTGTTCCAATTTCCAATTTCGATGTCGGCAGCGGCAGATCAAGTTGCGACAGGGCAGAGAGTACGATCTCGGACGCATCCGGCGCATGCAAAAATCCAGCGGGGCAACATGTATTGACCTCGATGAATTTGACCTCACCGGTGCCGGTAACGACAGCATCGTAACGGCTGTAGCCCTGCCACGAATCGAGTCCCGGAGTCCGTGCCAAAAAGGGAGCGAAGCGGGAATGATCGGGAAAGTAACGTACCAGCCGATCAGGCTCGGCGAGCGTCCAGTCAATGGCTTGTTCAATCAGGTTGTGGAGTGTTTCACTGAGAGATTGCAGCAGCGACACATCCGCCGGTCGGAGCACAATCGCCGACAGTGCGAGTGGTAGTTCGCGTTGACGTTCGAACCAAATCGAGCGTTGGTGAACCGCTTGACGAATGTTGTGCGCCAGCTGGTCGATACAAACGCGGTCGGTTGTTGCTTTTTGGCAAAGCCAATCATGCAAGTCGATCGTCGGCTGCAAATCGAGTCGCCGATGGCTACAGGTAGTCGGTGCGGTGGGCATACTAGTTGGCATCGTTCGATTGGAAGCGAATGGGGATATCACGCATCGATAAATCCCCGCCCAAACGGTTCATGGTTGCACGTTGTTTGCCACCCGTCAGACCTTCCACCCGTGAACCAATATAGTACTGAATGTCGGCCAACGTGATCAAACCACTGCTGTCTTGCGGGCGTGGCAGGAAGGGAACGGCGACGTTGCGTGCTTGTGATTCCGCCAATGCCGCATCGTTGTACTTCCCTTGCAACGCTTCGAGCAGCGCTAGGGTTAACACCCCATGTCCATAGCGTGGATTTTCACTGGCCGTTTGTGAACTGAGTGACGCAGCCAAAACCACCAGCCCCTTTTGCGCACTGGTAAAGCGGTACAGAGCATTGTGCAATTGTTGTGTCGTGGCATCACGAGTTCCCGTCGTGGTAGCCGCGCCGCTGTGACACGCGTCCAAGACCAGAATCGAGTTACTTTTGCTACGTGTTAACATGTCACGCAGTTCTTCGTCCCAAATTGCACTCGAACGCAGCGAGCCGTCTCGGTAATCCGCTGGCAGAAAATAGAAGCTGCCCGATTCATCGACCGTACCGTGACCGCTGAGACTAACAATGACAAGGTCCTTATCACTGGCTTTGCGAGAGATTCCTTCGATGGCATCGATGATCGCACCACGCGTGGCCTCTTCGTTTTTCAGATTTCGGAATTCGCCGCGTTGGAACAAGCAGCCCTTGTTCTCCTTTGATGACGGGTCAGAGCACAATTGACCGTAAGCTTCAAACAATGCATCGGAGTCGTCATCGGCAAAGGCAAGCTCTAATTCAGGATGATGTTCGTATGCCGAAACGCCAATCGTCAACACATGCAATCGACAGCTAACGGGTTTTCCCGCATCATCATATTGGATCGAGCCACGAGTCAATCCGCGATGTGTCCCTGCGGATTGCTGAAGCGATTCAGCAAGCACGGCTGCCAGAGGTTGGTTCAAATTGGGTTCCAAAATCGCGGTGGACGAGTTCGAAGCGATTCGCAACGCACGCTGACCACTTTCGCAATACCGCTGCAGATACAGGCTGGTCAACCGATTGTCCTCTGCCGTGCGGAGCGATTGAATGATGGAATTGAGCCGACGAACGATCCGAGCGGATTTGTCCAATCACGCCAAGCAGTAGGAATGCTGACCTGTTCTTTTTCGGCATGATCGTATGCTTCGTTAGCAAGCGTGCGATCGCCTGCCAAAACAAGCGATAAAGCATACTTGTATTTCAATGCCAAGATGTGCGGCCACAATCGCTCACTATCGAAACTGCTGTCCTCGGTCGCCTGGACCGCCAACGTGAGTGCACGGGAAGCTTCCATGGCATCGATACCGGCGCCGAACAGGTAACAATCCGCCAATCGCTCGTAGAGGTTCGGACGTCGTGCGGCCAACTCGGTGCGTTGCTGTTTGGGCAGATCGCGGATAAACCCGCCTTTCAGCGAACTATCGATTTGATCCAGCAATTTCCGGTACTTTTCCTGAGCTCGTTTTTGGTCACCGCGAAAGTGGGCCGTCATTGCTTGGCCTTGCTCAATCCACA
>CAXBHV010001272.1:0-2738 GCA_963974855.1 uncultured Rhodopirellula sp.
AGATAAAGCAGGCGAAATCAGAGGGCAAATCCGCGTTTGGCGACGCTGGAATGACAGATGGGCTCGAGGCGAGTGATGTCGGTGCCAAAGAAGAGTTTGCGGAAGCAGCGCAACAACTTGCCGTCGCCTGGGCGGACGAACGTGAGTTGCTGAGGTCTCAAATCATGAAGCAGTCGTATACCGCGATGGCGATGATGGACGGCAGCGGTGAAGACGCTGAAATCCTGATTCGCGGTAATTCGTCCAAGCCGGGTGATATCGAGCCGCGTCACTTTTTGACCGCAGTGGCCGGCGAAGGTCCGATGGAAATCAAATCAGGTAGCGGACGTCTTGAATTAGCGGCTCAGATCAACGATCCCAGCAACCCGCTGACTTCGCGTGTGATTGTCAATCGCATTTGGCATCACTTGATGGGACGCGGCATTGTGCCCACGACCGACGACTTTGGCGTGCTCGGGCAAAGACCAACACATCCCGAATTGCTGGATCATTTGGCCACTCGATTCCGGACCGACGGGCAAAGCATCAAAGAGATGATCCGCTACATCGCGTTGTCGCGGACCTATCAAATGTCCAGTCGAGTGAGTCCGGCCGCGGCGGATGCGGATCCCAAAAATTTATTGTGGCATCATCGACCACCCAAGCGACTCGAAGGCGAAACAATCCGTGACTCGTTGTTGGCGTTGTCCGGGCGACTGGACAAGACGATGTTTGGCGAGCCCGTGCCGATTCAATTGACGTCGTTTATGGATGGTCGAGGACGTCCAAAGACCAGCGGGCCGCTCGATGGAAACGGTCGACGGTCGATTTATATCTCGGTGCGTCGCAATTTCCTCTCGCCCTTCATGCTGACGTTTGACACGCCCGTTCCCTTCAGCACGATGGGACGCCGCAATGTGTCCAACGTGCCCGCGCAATCGTTGATCCTGATGAACGATCCGTTTGTCGTTCAACAATCCAAACAATGGGCCGAGCGAGTGATCCAGGATCATCCTGCAACACGCGACCGTATAAAGCGGATGTACGACGAGGCGTTTGCACGTCAGCCTACCACGCAAGAAATCGCGGTTGCCGAAGCCTATTTGGCGTCCGATCACGGCGATTCCGAATTGGATGCGTGGGCCGATTTCGCTCACGCACTGATCAATACCAAGGAGTTTGTTTTCCTGCGATGACACACAACCCACTTTTTCCCTGCCAACGCTATCAATCGGGTCCTACGTCGCGTCGTGAAATGCTGACGCGGTGCGGCAGCGGTTTTGCTGCGTTGGCACTCGCGGCGCTCGGACAAGACAAGGCGTTCGCGGTTAGCGGATCCTCACCCGATCTAGGCTTCGCAGGCCATGGTCCGCACCATCAAGTTCGCGCCAAAAATGTGATCTTCCTGTACATGGACGGCGGTCCGTCACAGATCGATACGTTTGATCCCAAACCACTGTTGAACAAATTTGACGGTCAAGATCCCAGCAAACTTTTTAGCGTCGAGCCGACTCAGTTCAATAACAACGGCAACGTGTTGGCCAGTCCATGGAAGTTTAACCAATACGGCGAATCCGGTATTCCGGTCAGCGACTTGTTCCCTCACGTGGCAACGTGTGTGGACGAGTTAGCGGTGATGCGATCGATGGTATCGGAGTTCCCAGAACACACGTTTGCAAATTACTTCCTACACACCGGCAGCGGGCTGCAAGGGCGCCCCAGCATGGGCGCGTGGGTGAATTATGGATTGGGCAGCGAATGCCAGAATCTGCCCGGATTTGTGGTCATCAATGGCGGGCTTATACCGCCTGGCGGACTCGATTGTTTTGGCAGCGGATTTTTACCCGCCAGCTACCAGGGATCGGTTTTCAAACCTTCAGGATCGGGGGTGGCAAACATCGAACGCACGGAACCGAATGACAAACGACAACGCGATAAATTGGACTTCGTTCGCCAATTGGACGGGTTTGCCAAACAGAACTTTGGACATCACGACAGTCTCGAGTCGGCGATCCAGAACTACGAACTCGCGTACGCGATGCAGATGGCCGTGCCTGAGGTGATGTCGTTAAAAGAAGAATCGGCTTCGATGCAGCAGATGTACGGAATGGATTCCGAATACGAGCCGACGCGAACTTATGCGGCTCAGTGTTTGATCGCTCGTCGCATGATCGAGAGCGGCGTACGGTTCGTCGAGTTGACGTGCCCTAAAGTCGGTGGTGATCGATGGGACCAGCACTCCAACCTCAAGTCGGGTCACGAAAACAACGCTCGCGCCGTCGATCAACCAATCGCAGCATTATTAAAAGACCTTCGCCAACGCGGTTTGCTTGACGAGACGCTGGTGGTGTGGGCAGGTGAATTCGGACGCACCCCGTTTGCGCAAGGCAAAGACGGTCGCGATCACAACCAATTCGGCTTCACCGTTTGGATGGCCGGAGGCGGTGTGAAACCGGGCACCATCTACGGCGCCACCGACGAGTGGGGTTACAAAGCGATTGAAAACCGAGCCGAGATCCACGATCTGCATGCAACAATGTTGCATCTGATGGGCGTCGATCACACACGCAGCACCTTCCGCTTTGGCGGTCGCGACATGCGTTTAACCGACGTCAAAGGCCACGTGATCCACGACGTCATCGCCTAAAGCTCAATTGGGACAGGCGTTCGGTAGCGAGACTCGCCAAGAGTTTCGGGCATGAACGTGGGATAGGCTTCCAGCCCAGGGCTGTAAGGGTATCGCTGTGGCTTGATTGTCG
>CAXBHV010001273.1:0-2738 GCA_963974855.1 uncultured Rhodopirellula sp.
AGTTCAGTGTCACCAGCCCTTGTGCGGAAATCTCGCTATAGACTCGATTTCCGACGCTCCCAACGCCAGCTGGGAGGGTGAATCAAGTTGTTACGGCAGCTCAACTTAAAGCCGCGCGACTTCGTTGGGGACAATGAAAAACCAACCTTCAAAATCCTATGTCAACAAAGCCTTTTCGCAGTCAAGACTTACGCCGCACCGCTACAGAAACCGCATCACTCTTCGATCAAATCCAGCGGATCGGCTAGTTTCAGCCCGGCTTCGGGAGCTTCGCCAGGAGCCGGATGGACCGAATCGACCTCTAAATAGTCGGTGACCTGGTCGGGCAAGATCGAAGGATCGGCGGTGTCCTCGACCGCTTGGACCAATCCGTCATCCTGCGACGCAGCGGACGGGCGAGGTCCGATCCGCAATGCTTCCCACGGTTTCGGGAAAAAGTAAGTCGTGGACGTACGACAACCTTTTTGCTCATAATCACCGCGATGCTCGGCTTTGTGCCACGACATCGCTTCCCGGCTCGATGGTGCGATGCAATATGCGATCTTGCCACCGACGTAGGTCGGGCGATTGTATTTGCGTCGATACGACTCGGGCAGCCGGTTGCCAAGCGGCCCAATCACATCAATTCGTTGATGAACCGGTTGGTTTTCGCGATCGGGGTGATGCGCATTGGCTGAAACCGCGAAACAGGCGATTGTGCAGGCCAGAAAGAATCGTGACATAACTTTGCCGTTGGCAGCGGGAATCAAGAGTCAGAAGTTTCTTGACGACATACCGATTTTGTCATACCGATTTTGTCGACAACGACAGCTGTCGCTACCTTGTGCAGTCGGCATCGGTCATGACGACGATTCACCCAGGCGACGATTATTCGGAAGATGCGGGCTTCGCTAATTTTCCGGCTGTGGTCGCGATCGATAATGCCATCCCAGAACGCATAAATTGACGAGCCAGATCGATCCAAAGATTAGCGACGCATAGGGCAGCAAAACCATCGAAACAAGCGCCCCCACCAGAAACATCATGCCTAGAATCGCAGTTCCTCCCCAAACATGGCCCCCCATGGCGATGAAGCCAAACCCGCTCAACGCCGCCGCGATCGGAAACAACACACGATGATCAAGCGAACCAAACATCAACAACAAATTCATCGTAAACAGTGTTGCTAGGTAACCGAGCCAGATTGACCACACCGGTCGTTCGGCCACGGTTCGCGGTAAAAACTGGCCACGCCGTGCCCAGAAAATCCAGGCAAAGATAACGAAAAGCATTCCGATTCGCGGGATCCAATAAGCGATCCCTGCAGGCAGCAAATAATACTGATCCATCAGAAACATGGCAAAATGCGTCACAAAAATGATGACACCGATGCCAATCAGTGTGTTGCCCCAGGCTGCGAAATAATTCTGGTGCTGGTCGCGCCGAATCTCGCGAGCGACTCGATCCAAGATCCCACTGCTACACGCCGCCACCTCCTCGCCCGCCAGATAGCGGTCCAGATCATCGGCGAACGCGGCGGCCGATGAATAGCGACACACAGCTTCGTAATGCATTGCTTTCAAACAGATCGCTTCGAGATCCGAAGGGATATTGTGCCGGATCAAACGAGGCGAGATCGGGTCGTCATGCAGCACCGAGCGAAGTATCTCGGCGGCCGATTGCCCTTGATGAGGCGGCTGACCTGTGAGCAATGCGTACAAAATCGCCCCCAGTGAATAGATGTCGGCTGCTTCATTGACGTCTTTTCCCCCCGCCGCCTGTTCGGGGCTCATGTAATGAGGCGTCCCTAAAACTTGGCCCGTCCGGGTGACGAGCGCTCCGTCACGATGCCATTTTGCCAAGCCAAAATCGGCGACAAAAGGGCGTCCATCGCTCGAGATCAAAATATTCTCGGGCTTCAAATCGCGATGCACGATGCCGGCCCGGAGGGCGTAAGCAACCGCACGCGAAACGTCGCGAACCACCTCTGCCGCACCTAAATCGTCCAAACTGCGGTCGTCGACCTTCTGCTGCAGCGTCGGCCCTTCGACCAACGTCATTGAAAAGTATTCGTAACCGCCCCACGAACCAATATCGTGAATCGCGATGATGCCGGGATGATGCAGCCCCGCAGCCGCTTCGGCTTCGATGCGAAACCGCCGCCGTTCTTCTTCGCCGGCCAAGACTCCACTACTGATCAGCTTCAAGGCGACTTGGCGACCGAGGTTATCTTGGTTCGCTCTGTACACCACCCCCATGCCACCCCGCGCGATTTCGCACTCAATTTCATAGGGTCCAATACGGGTTCCGACCAAGGTTGGGGCTACGGTGGCGGGAGTCGGATCACCCGTTAGCCAATGGTGATTGCGAAAAAAACTTTTCAGTTCATCGGCAAACTGTGGGTACGCAATCAGGTAGTGGTTGGGGTCCGGCGCGAGCCCTTTTTCCTGTTTCTCAACGTAATCGGCCATCACGCTATCAATAAGCGATGATTCCCCGGCAATCGTGGGAGCGATTGGAGGCTTCGATTCATCTCTAGACGGCACATTCATCTCTTGAGTATACCCCGAAAGGACGACCGCTCTAGCGACAGCAATTCGCAGGTCGGCGTCCCCAATCGAATACGAATCTTCCGCTGCGATGCAGCATGAATGACGACAAAAAACTCATGACAAACGAACCGACGAAGGATGGCAACGAAGCGTCCCCAATTGACCTTTCCATCGTCATTCCGTTGTACAACGAAGAAGAATCGGTGG
>CAXBHV010001274.1:0-2737 GCA_963974855.1 uncultured Rhodopirellula sp.
AACAGGGCTGGACGGCCTGGCAAAATGGACTGTGCGTTATTACATAAACCACATCGAGCCCCACGGCCAAACCAAAATTGTCTTAGCGTTCCGCATCCAGAACTGACAAGTAACAGCATCACAGATGCTACAACCGACACAAAGCGAGTATTCATTTCTTTTTCCTTCACATGCATAGCGAGCGTATTCGGAGTTCTCGATAGTAGAACCAGTTAAAAGTAGGACGCTATTTGTGATGTGCAAACGCAACATCGTTATTTTTCGGCAACAATTTGTTGCACCAAGTCAACACACCACGCTCACTCGCCCCAAATCAATTCAAAACGAGATGCAAATTACTGACCAAATCATTCGTTGCTGTTTGACCCTCGCTTTGGTGGTGTCATCTGCTTCCCTATTCGCCAGCGATGCGTCGGTGATGGAGGGTGTCGATGCGTCTCCGATTTCCGGCATCCCTTTGTCTGTGGATGAGTTGCACAACGGCGAACTTCCCTTGTTCGTCGATAGCTCGGACGTAAACACTCCGACAGTAACGCTCGATCAGGATCGAATTTGGTTGATCAGTACGCGTCGAATTACCAGTCATGTTTGTTGTGCTGATTTTGAGAAACCTGAATTCTCGGTCTCACGTCTGTCCGTCAACGGCTGCCAGACGCCATCGTCAATGGAAGAGTATTTGGGTGAAATGTTGCCGGGGCGTCCGACGGTGGTTTACGTCCACGGCTATCGATTCACATCGAGCGAAGCGATCCGACGTGGATTATTAGTTCATCGCGAAATCGCCCGCCGCCGTGCAACCGGTCCTATCGATTGGGTAATCTGGAGCTGGCCAAGTGCCAAAGAAAAGTTCATCAGCCAAGACATTCGCGAGAAAGCAAAGTACACCGACACGCAAGGCTTGTATTTAGCGTGGCTACTAAAGAAGCATGTCGGCGGTGGAGTTCCCTCGACATTGATAGGCTACAGTTTTGGAGGTCGCGTCGTGACCGGATCGCTGCACGCGTTAGCTGGCGGGTCGCTTGGCGGACGCTCGCTGCCGTGTGAACCGATTACAAACGCACGCATCGACGTCGGGCTGGTTGCCCCTGCGATCGAAAAAGATTGGTTGGCGCCGCATGACTACCATGCTTTGGCCACCAGCAATATGGATCACCTACTGTTACTGTATAATCAACGAGACTCGGTGCTGAAGCGTTATTGGTTGATTGATAGGGTACGTGGAACTCTGGCAATCGGTTTTGGACGTCTTCAGTCGTTTGCGCCGCGGACCGATGGCAGTCGGATTTGGCTGCGTGCCCGCGATTGCTCGTCATCGATCGGCAGCACTCACGACGAACTCGACTATTATCAATGTCCCTGCAGTGCAGGCGCCGAAATGGCACAGCTCGTCGACGACGCTTGGTTCCAACATTGATGTGCTTTGCTTTTGCGTGAGCCGACGGCAGAGAGATGTAGCCAGTTCGAATTTCCCATCTCGTGAGCCGACGGCGCTAGCCGCGGGCCAGTGCTGACTTGGTAAAAGTTGGATCTCGAAATTGGACTTTGAGCACTGTTGTTTTCATCCGGCGAATTAATTAGTTACCTTTCCCCAAAAAAAGAGACAGCTGATTTAGTTAGCGGCTTTGCGCTAGCAGGCTTTTGATTTAGTGAGCCGTGACGCGTGAGCGGCCGGGTCCCGCGCATTACCCGGTGCCTTACGGCCCACGGCTCACGGCTCACCTCTGCGAGTTGCATTAAGAGCGGTGATGTCGTACAAAATCCGCAGCCTCCGCAGTTCGGGAGAGGTAACAATAAACTTGTCAAAACGTCAATCAATACAACCTCAACGAATTTGCAGCCCGCGGCTAACGCCGTCGGCAGACAGGAATAAACCGCGGGCATTCATAACTTGGTGATAGGTGACTTCAGCTAAAAACACGACCGAGCACCCACCTAGCGGGGACGAATGCATCGCCTATTTCTGTGGCGAGTGGATTCCCGCAAACTCATTAAAGCTTTCGATCCATGACGTGGGCTTTCGCCAAGGAGTGACGGCGGTCGAGCGGATGCGGACTTATGGTGGCCGCGTCTTTATGTTGCCTCGGCATTTGGCTCGGTTTGATGCCACCACAACATTTCTTAGTATCGATTCGCTGCCCGATCGAGCGGCGATGGTCGATTTGGTCGGCGAACTGTTAACACGAAACAGGGATTGGATCACGCAGCACCACGACGTTGGAATCACGATGTTTGCGACGCCCGGTGTGGTGGGATCGGCGACGCCGACGTTGGCCCTGCATCTGAACCCGCTGAACCATTCGCTGAACCATCAGCGGCAAACCCAAGGACAATCGTTGGTCATCACCGACGTGGTCCAGCCTCCGGCGGCATCGTGGCCGCGGTCGATCAAAGTTCGAACTCGTCTGCACTACTATCGTGCCGACATGTTGGCTCGATCCGCCATGCAGGACATCGCATCAAACGCCGGGAATTCGGATGTGGTAGGCGTATTGATTGACGACGACGGCAGCGTGACCGAGACGAGTATTTCCCACGTGGCGATCGTGGAAGGGGAAACGATCGTCTCGCCCGAAGCGGACCAGGTGCTCGGTGGCATTACCCAGCAAGTGGTTGAGGAATTGGCCGCGTCGGAATCGCTGACGTGGAAAAAAGAACGTCTGTTGCCCGCCCGATTCGCGGGCGCGGACGAGATTCTTTGCATGGGAACCGACGGCGGACTGTGGTTTGCCAATTCGGT
>CAXBHV010001275.1:0-2729 GCA_963974855.1 uncultured Rhodopirellula sp.
AGCACGTCGCTGACGCGTATCGACAACGTGGTCAATTTCAAATTTAGTAAAGCTGCGTCGCGAATCGATCGCCTTAGCCGTTCACGCATGGTTTCGGTGCGAGCAAACATCGCTGCGGGCTATGCGTTGGCGGATCGAACCGAAGCGATCAGACAAGCAGCCGAAGAAATTGGGATGCCGACCGGGTTTAGCGGCGAGGCACTCGGCGGCGGGCGGGAACTGGAACGTACCATCACCGATTTTGGCTGGACCTTTCTGATGTCGTTCGTGTTCATGTACATCGTGTTGGCGGCACAATACGAGAACATGATCTATCCGCTGATCATATTGCTGTCGTTGCCGTTGGCGGTGCCGTTTGGACTGCTCAGTCTTTATTGGGGCGGCGAAACGTTGAACCTTTACTCGGCACTCGGAATCTTGGTGCTATTTGGAGTGGTCAAAAAGGCTGCCATTTTGCAAGTCGATCATACGAACGCACTGCGAGCGGAAGGCCTCGAGCGTCACGACGCGATCATGCGAGCGAACCGCGACCGGCTACGTCCAATTCTGATGACCACGCTATCGTTCGTCGCGGGACTGCTGCCGCTGTTGATCGCCACCGGCCCTGGTGCGGAAGAGCGTCGATCGATTGCCGTATTGGCCGCAGGTGGACAGACCCTCTCACTCGTACTGACCCTGATCGCCATCCCCGTGCTCTATACTTTCTTTGACGACCTCGCCACGCTACCCAAACGACTGACACAAAGAAATGTGGGATAGGCTTCCAGCCTGTCATCAAGACCCCAGAAAATAGATCCGCCAATTCAATGATGAACTGTAAATTTAAATCACTCACCTTCGGGCTAATTGCCATTGTGTTGATGACCGGAAAACTCAGCGGACAAGACGACCGCAAAGTGACGATGCATCGCGATCTCGTATTTGCCAAGGTCGACGGACTGCCGCTAAAGTTGGATCTGTACGTTCCTGCGGGCCAAGACAAAGCTCCTTTGGTGATCTGGATACATGGCGGCGGTTGGCGTGCAGGCTCGAAAGAAAAAACACCGATTCGCAAAATCACCGAGCACGGGTACGCATTGGCAAGCATCAGCTATCGCTTCACCGACACCTCAATCTTCCCTGCCCAGGTCCACGATTGCAAAGCCGCGGTTCGCTGGCTTCGTGCTAATGCAGAAAAATTCGGCTACAACGCCGATTGGATCGCGGTCGCCGGTAGCTCCGCCGGCGGGCATCTGGCATTGATGCTAGGCGTCTCCGACGGCGTCGCGGCTTTGGAAGGCACGCTCGGTGACCATGCTGAACAATCATCTGCGGTGCAAGCCGTTGTCGATTACTTCGGCCCGTCCGATTTTGTCTTGCGAGGCAAAACGCAACCCGAGCGGGCTTACACTGAACAATCAGGAAGTCTGGCGTTGCTGGGAGGACTTCGCGATGGAAAGGTTAGCCCAGGGATCGAGAAAACAGCGAGTCCCGTTCACTACGTTTCCTCGGATGATCCACCGCTGCTCGTTTTTCACGGCGACAGCGACGAGGTGGTTCTGTTGGACCAGAGCGAACACATTGTCAAACGCTACACCGACGCTGGATTGTCAGCAAATCTCGTGACGGTTGAGTCGGCGGGCCACGGCGGGGCCCGCTTCTTTCGCGATCCCCATTTCACAACCATGCTCCGCTTCCTCGATCAACACCGTCCTCAGTAACCTTCCTCCCCACCTCGCTACTTCCCACCCCATTACCCACAGGTCATCGGAAAGATGAGATTCATTTCCGCCCTCATTCTCCTATCAGTAGCCGCGATTGTTTCCGACAACGTCGTTTGCGGTGATGATGTCACCGAGATCCGCTACCAGAGTGCTGCGGACGAATCGCAGCAGCCGGCGATGTTCTACAATCCGAACGCCAGCGATCCGGTGCCACTCGTTGTTGCTCTGCACACGTGGTCCGGGAACTACAAACAAGATAGCCACAAAGACATCCAACAGTGGTGTATCCAAAAGGGCTGGGCATACATTCATCCCGATTTCCGAGGCCCCAATTTCCGTCCCGAGGCAACGGGTTCCGATCTTGTCGTCAAAGACATTGTCAGCGCGGTCGATTACGCTAAACAGACGGCGAACATCGATCCAAACTCCATCTATCTGGTCGGCACCTCCGGCGGCGGCTACACATCCCTCGTGATGGCAGGCCATCATCCTGAGATCTGGGCGGGGGTCTCGGCATGGGTTCCCATCTCCGATCTAACGGCTTGGTACCACCAATGCAAGCAGACCAACCGCAACTATTACAAGAACGTTGTTGACTCCTGTGGCGGAACGCCGGGCAGCAGCGACGAAGTGGACGCCGAATACCGAAACCGATCACCGCTCACTTATCTCGCGAACGCCACTGGCGTCAAACTTCATTTGAACGCGGGGATTCGCGACGGGCACGACGGCAGCGTCCCCGTCAGTCATTCATTGTTAGCGTTCAACGAAGTGGCGGCCGCGGACGACCGATTATCAGCGGACGAGATCGCCTACTTTGACAACGAAATCGCAGTGCCCGAATCGCTGAAGCAATCGCTCTCCGATCCAAGCTACGGCGATAAGCAGCCGCTATTCCGCCGCAGCTCCGGCAATGCGACCGTGACAATTTTTGACGGACGTCACGAATTGATCTCGGAAGCCGCAATCGCCTGGATCGAATCCATTCACGAGAGTCGACACAGCAAAGGCGAGTAACGCTAGGCA
>CAXBHV010001276.1:0-2727 GCA_963974855.1 uncultured Rhodopirellula sp.
CGGTCGTCGTCATCGCGGCGGCCCGCTGTATCAGAAAGAGGCGATGGCGATCGTCGGACTCAGTTGGGTGTTGGCCACGGTACTTGGCGCGCTGCCCTATTATTTGAGCGGAACCGAGATCGCGCCGGATCGTCCGATCACGTTTATTGAAGCGATGTTCGAATCCCAGTCGGGCTTTAGCACGACCGGAGCGACGGTGATCACCGATCTGGAAACGCCCGCAAGCGTACCGCACTGTATTTTGTTTTGGCGTTCGTGGACCCACTTCTTAGGCGGGCTAGGGATCGTCGTTTTGTTTGTCGCGATTCTAGGCCAAGGATCGGCGGGCAAAGCAATGATGCGAGCCGAGATGCCGGGGCCAACCAAGGAAGGCAGCATGCCGCGGATGCAGCATACGGCGCTGGTGTTTGCGGCGATCTATATTGCGCTAAACGCGATTCTAACGGTGATCTACGCGATCGAAGGCATGTCGATGTTCGATGCACTGTGCCATGCATTTGGCACGATGGCGACCGGCGGCTTCAGTACCTACAACCGCAGTCTTGGCCGTTTTGAAAGTGCCACGATCGAGTACACAACGATCATTTTCATGGTGCTGGCGGGGACCAATTTTACGCTGTTGTACCTGTCGATTTTTGATGGACCGCGGCGACTGCTTCGCGACATCGAATTCCGCACCTTTGTCGGCATCATCGCTAGCGTTGCTCTGTGCATTGTCTTCTTTGGAATGCGTGCCGGTGACACGGGTTTTGGCACGTATAGTGAATCGGTTCGCAACGGGTTGTTTCAAGTGGTGTCGATCATTACGACGACGGGTTATGGGACGGCGGATTTTGACCAGTGGAATAATTTTGGCAGAGGCATCTTGTTGTTACTGATGTTTGTCGGCGGTTGTGCCGGCAGCACGGGGGGCGGGATGAAAGTGATTCGTCACGTGTTGTTCTATAAGATTCTGCGTCTGGAGATCGAAAGAGCCCATCGCCCTCGTGTGGTTCGCCCCATTCGCGTCGGTGGAGCTCCGGTCGATGATCCTCACCTGGCACACGGAATCGTGGTTTACTTTTCGATGATTTTGGCGATCTTCGTTTTCTCGTGGCTGTTTTTGATCACGTTCGAGCCGAGCGGAACTTGGGGGGCCATGTCGGTCGCCGAGTTGGCCGAGGTCGAAGCGGAATCGATCGAGAATGGCCAACCGCCGCTATCAAAAAGCAAGGCAGCATCGCTGATGAACGAGGGGACGCTGGACGAAAAATTGCTCGATTCGGCCAGCGCGGTGGCGGCAACCCTCAACAACATCGGTCCTGGGTTGGGGGTGGTGGGAGCCACGCAGAACTATGCCGGATTTAGTCAGCAGGCGAAATTCCTGTTTGTTTGGCTAATGATGCTCGGGCGTGTTGAAGTTTTCAGTGTGCTGGTTTTGATCTTTCCCAGTTTTTGGCGCCGCATTTGATCTGGAAACGAGCCTCGTAAGTATCGTCTGTTAGAATTGAAAGGCGATTGTTTTACGAGATCATTGTTCTGGGAACGCAAAATGCGTGGTTTACCAACTTTCTTCACAATTTGCCTCGCTGGCTTGCTGCTATCGCCCGTGGCAGCGTGGAGCCAAGAAGACGCCAAGGTCGAGCTGGATCGTCAGGTTTCACCGCGAAAAGCGGTGATCATTCCGCTGCACGAAATGATTCACCCGTTGAGCGCCGCGTTATTGGAGCGAAAGTTTCGTGATGCGGTCGATTCAGGCGTGGATGTCGTGATTTTTGATATCCACAGCCCCGGTGGATTTACGCAAGTCACGTTCGAATTGATGGACATGGTGCTGGACGCCAAAGATGTCGAAACCGTCGCGTTCGTCGAAAAGGACGCGATCAGCGGCGCGGCCCTGTTTGCACTTTCCTGTGACAAAATCATCATGCTGCCGGATGCTCGTATCGGAGACGCTGGCGAAATCGTGATGGGAGCCGATGGGGCGTACCGCTACACCGAGGCGAAGAGCCGCAGTGTGTTGGCGCAAAAGGTGCGTGATACTGCCGAGGCCACCGGCCGGCCCATCGCTTTGGCCGAAAAGATGACCGACAAAGATATGGTCGTGTTTAAAGCAACGAACAAAGAGGACGGCTCGGTTCGCTATTTTTCGGACAAAGAATGGGTCGCACTTGAGAATCAAGACGCTTGGGACAAGGGGCCGCCCGTTCGCGAAGCGGGCAAAGAGATGTTCTTTACCGCCAATGGCCGTCGCGCCGCCGAGCTTGGGCTGATCGATCAAACGGTCTCCAGTCGCACCGAGTTGGCTTCGACGCTGAATTTGCAAGAACCGATTCCGACGCTCGAGCGAACCTGGGTCGATACGCTGGTGCTGATTCTGAATTCGGGCTTTGTCACGTTCCTGTTGATCGTGATCGGATTGACCGCTTTGGTGATCGAACTGAGTGCTCCGGGGTTAGGGATCGGTGGATTGACCTCGGTGTTGTGTTTTGGCCTGTTTTTCTGGAGTCGCTTTTTGGGGGGCACTGCCGGCTGGCTCGAGGTGACATTGTTTGTCATCGGTTTGCTGTTTATCGCAGCCGAAGTGTTTGTGATTCCCGGTTTCGGAGTCGCGGGGATCAGTGGGATCGTGTTGTCGCTCGGGTCGCTAGTGATGGCATCGCGACGCTTCCTAGTGCCTCACAGCAGCGAAGAATTGGCATCGCTCGGCATGGATGTGTTGACGGTGGTCGGAGCCTTTGTCGCCTT
>CAXBHV010001277.1:0-2725 GCA_963974855.1 uncultured Rhodopirellula sp.
CGATTGTACCGTAGAGGCCGTGAGACGCTGCTCCAATGTCGATGATGACGCTGGTGGCGGCTAGAGTCGGTCACAGCTCGAATCCTTGTGACAGTTCGGAGCTTTTGCTTTCCCCACCTTCGCCATCCTTTCGCGAATGACAGCAAATGACTTCTGCAGGAGGCATTCAGAGTATGTTGGTTCTCTCACGCCGCTCTCAACAACAAATTATCTTCCCCAATCTGGGCATTACGCTTCGAATCCTTCAGGTCCGCGGACAAATTGTGAAGGTTGGAATCGAGGCGCCTCCCGAGATCGCGATTCTTCGTCAGGAGACGCTCGCGTCGCAATCGGATCGCGATCATGACGTCCCTGTCGTGACTGGTCCTGCTGACGAATCCGAGCATCGCCGACGCAATCAGCTCAACGTGCTGCAGCTTCATCTGGACGCGATCCAGTTGCGAATCGATCGGGGCGAATTGCCTGACGCCAAAGCGATGATCGAAACCCTAGTCGCACGGCTGAACAATGACAATCACAAGGTGGCGTCAACGCCGACACAGGCTTTCAAAACCCTCCAAGAACAATCCGCCAATCCGCCACTGCGATTGCTAGTCGTGGAAGATTCGGATAACGAGCGCAGCTTGATGACCTATCTGCTTGCCTCGCAAGGGTTCGTCGTGCATGTCGCTCGAGACGGTGCCGAAGCGTGCGAACGATTGCAGTACTGGGGCACTCTGCCGGATTTAATTTTGATGGACATGCAGATGCCCATGCTCAGCGGACTGGAGACGCTTCGTCGCATTCGCGAAAATGAGCGAACCCGAGATTTGCGTGTCTATGCGGTGACCGGATCACGTCGCCGGATCGAAGACGAGCCCGTTGGACGCGGATGGGACCGTTGGTTTGCCAAGCCATTGGATATCAAAGAATTAGTGCAAGCGATTCGTGACGATCATTCACACTGCATTCAATCCACCGCAGTGCCAACGGTGTCAGGAGACTTGCCGTGGTAACTATTCTGACCGATCGCCTCAGTGGCAGATGGCAAGGGATCTTGCGGCGATATGCGACGGCGGTCATCAGCACCGGAGTGGTGATCTGGGTCCGTTCACTGTTGCAACCGTGGCTGAACGAAGAGTGTCCGTTTAGTCTGTTTTACCTGAGCGTACTGTTGACGGTGTGGATCGCCGGCACAGGACCGGCGATCTTCGCGATTGGATTGGGCACCATCGCCGCAGCCCACTTTTTCATTCCACCCTCGTCGAGCCTGTTGATCGATGACGTTCCCGATTTGGTCCAGTTGATCATTTACGTCTTCGTGAACTGCGTTGCGATCATGCTGTTCAATCGCGCAGAACGTCAACGCAACCTTGCCGAAAATCGTTCTCTTGAAAATGAACGTCTTGGCGATGACCTGCGGAAAGCGGACTTGAGGAAAGACGAGTTTTTGGCGTTATTAGCACACGAACTTCGGAATCCCCTGGCGCCGATTCGCACAAGCTTAGCGTTGCTAGAGCGAAACGAACGTTCGCCTGATGTGGTTCGGCGAATGCGAGAGATCATTCATCGGCAAACGATCCATCTGATCCGCATCACCGATGACTTGCTCGATGTGTCACGCTTTTGTCGCGGCAAAGTTGAATTGCAAGTCCGGCGAATCGATCTCCGTTTAGCAATCGCTGATGCGATCGAAATGGTCGAGAGTTCGTTTGAGTCCAAGTCGCAACGATTCCTGTCGCTGATTCCCGATAATCCGATTTGGGTGGACGGCGATCGAGTGCGTCTTGCTCAATTGCTGGCCAACCTGCTTGGCAACGCGTCAAAGTATACTCCCGAAGCGGGACGCATCACATTGAACTTGGAACCGATCGACGATCTGATCTCGATCATGGTTAGCGACAATGGGATTGGCTTCGCTCCGGTGCAAGCGGATCGCATTTTTGAGCCGTTTGTGCAAATCGATGCGAGCCGAACACGCGAGTACGGTGGATTGGGGGTAGGACTAACCATCGTCAACCGCTTGGTTGCAATGCATGGGGGCACCCTGTCGGCGACCAGTCGTGGTCCTGGGATGGGAAGCTGTTTTACGGTGGTTTTGCCAGCCGCGCTCGGTGAACAGGACGAAGCGTTTGCCGAGGATGATTTCGCAGACGCATTCGTGCCGAACAGTGTCGATCATGAAATACCGGTCGATCACGAAATCCCAACGCAGGCGGTAGCGAAGTCGTTGCTGATAGTAGAAGACAATAAGGATGCCTCGGCGCTGCTTGCCGAGCTCTTCGAGTCCGAAGGCTTTCAAGTTCAGGTCGCTCACGATGGCGTGGAAGCAATTCAAAAGGCAACGCAAACTCACCCGTCTGTGATCGTCATGGACATCGGGTTGCCAGGGATGGACGGCTACGAGACTGCGCGTCGCATCCGTCGCTCGCCAACGATCAACGGCATCAAGATGATCGCACTGACTGGTTGGGGTGGCCCCACCGATCGTGACTTGGCAATCCAAGCGGGGTTCGATTTGCACCTCGTGAAACCAATCGCGTTCCATACGCTACGCGATTATGCCCAAGCGATGATTGATGAACCGGTTCCCTCGGGAAAGTGCAGCGCCCCCAACCTAGTGCAGACGTAATCGCAATGCTATCGGCTATGAAACTGAGCACCGTCGGAGCAATAAATGACGTATTTGGTCGTAGCGGAAGTCGTCAAGACTTTCGTTTTCCAGGCTGGTCGAAACTCTTGACGA
>CAXBHV010001278.1:0-2720 GCA_963974855.1 uncultured Rhodopirellula sp.
GCTCGCCGCAAACCAGTTCCGCTCGTCTACTGACGGCGACGAGCCACAATCAAGCCGACGCAATTCGGTGTCAATTAACCCCGCGGGGTGTATTGATGCAATCCGACGATTCCGAGGCACTGAATGAATTTGAGTCACACTTGCGAAGCATCGCGGGAGTGATCGAAACCGCGCCGGTGACTCCGATCGTGTTTTACTTGAAGCACACAAGGCCAGATGATGCGTTGCGAATGCTGGGCGAACTGCTCGACGGAGGCGACGCAGCCAAAGAGGCTCAAGCGGGCACACTGGTCAACGGATACGTGTCAGGCGGTTCATCCAGTGGTCTGTTAAGCAGTTTTGTCACGTCCAACGATGGCACGACGACGATGATGTCAGGCACGATTACAATCGTTGCCGATTCGCGACTGAACCGACTGATCGCCCAAGGCACGTCCAGTGACATCGACATCATCGAAGGCTATTTGAAAATAATCGACAAGGACCAAAGCATCACCTCGATCGAAACCTACGGGACCTCGAACGTGATCGAATTGGTCAACACCAAAGCGTCGGAAGTTGCCGAGGCAATCCGCGAAGCCTATGCCGGACGCATCTCGAGCGACAAAGAGAAAGGGCAAGCCGGCGGTAGCGCCGCGGCCGTTGCTGCACAACGCGCCGCCGAAGCCAAACTGGCTGCAGCAGCCAAGAAAGGTCTACAAACGGCGGACAGCAAACCCGAACGCGACCTCGAGCCCAAAATGACCGTCGCCGTTCACGAAGCCAGCAATTCGCTGATTGTCACCGCTCCCCGCGACTTGTTTAACGAAGTCGAGAAACTGGCCAAACATATCGACGCACGAGGCGAACAGACGATCGAAGTCATCACGCCGATGAACAGCGATGTGTTTGGTGAACTGTTGCATCAAGTCATCTTGGGTGAAGGAACCGCACGCAGCAGTTCGTCACGCAGTCGCAGCACTCGATAAGCAGGATCGGTGCTGATCGCTCGGTAGAGTAGATAATCACTGTCGGATTTCGACGTGGCTGCTGTCGCGATCTCGGCGGAAATCCACGCTCTGGCGAGCGTAGCTACGAAAATAATAACCCGCACCTTCCCCAACCATTTGCCGATTCCGATGAAACCACTCTTGTGCTTCCAACGACGCTTGTTAGTTGCGATCGTGTTCGCAATCGGCGTGATGGTTTGCGTCGACAACGCGTCGGCCCAATCGGGCTTGCGTGAATCGCTCGAACGACTCGACACCAACCAGAACGGGAACATCGATCCGACCGAGATCACCCCATTGGCACGTCCCTACCTCGAACGTGTCGCCGCGGCGCGCCGCATGTCGCTCGAACGTCCTTACGGGATCGATAAGTGGCAAGAGGCTGCGCGAGTCTACTTTGCGATGAACAATGGGGTTTCGGGGCGAGATGTGGATGTCGACGACTATACAAATCCGATGGATTTCGGCACGGCCCCCAATCAACCGCTGGTCCCCGAGTTCGGTTTACCCGAGGTAAAGTACCCTTACACCCAAGAAGATATTGACTACGCCGAAAGGACACTTCGCCGATCGGATCGCAACCACGATGGATTTATTGATCGCACCGAAGCCGAACGAGCAGAATGGAAATATCGCGATCCCTTTTCCGAGGATTTCAACAACGACAACAAACTCAGCCGCCTTGAACTTGCTCAGCGTTACGCACGACGTCGATTGCTTTCCGGAGCCTCCAGTGAACTGATCCAGAAAGCTAAACGCACCGGAAACGGTATCGCTCCGTCACTGCCTAGCCGTGGCGAATCCAGTTCACGAGATCGTTACAGTCGTGGTCGTGACTACCTGACATCGACCGTGTTGGGGCGATTTGACGCCGATCGTGATGGCCGACTCAGTGCGGATGAAGCCGTCCGTTTGGGCGTCCCCTTTGGCCGCTTGGACGTGGATCGCGATGGCGAAATCCAACGCAGCGAACTACAAGCTTACCTAAATGAAATGCAAGCCGAAGCAGGCGATTTGACTTCCGGTTTGCCTGGATGGTTCTACGAACGCGACTTTAATCGCGATAACCAAGTGGCGATGGATGAGTACACCGACGAGTGGACTGACGAACTGATCGACGAATTTAGGTCATACGACACCAACGGTGATGGACTGTTAACTGCATCGGAAGCCATCTCGGCCAAGTCACTTGTCGGCGGTAGCTACCGCAGCGACAGCGTGGAAGCACTTCCGCCGCGCAAAACCGTGGTCTCGGAAATCTACATTAATGAACATTACCTGATCGCCGACTTGGACGTCCAATTGTCGATCACGCATACCTACACATCCTTTC
This sequence comes from uncultured Rhodopirellula sp., assembly GCA_963974855.1. GTDB lineage: Bacteria > Planctomycetota > Planctomycetia > Pirellulales > Pirellulaceae > Novipirellula. The sequence goes on from CAXBHV010001278.1 coordinate 2,323, forward strand.
TGGATGGTTATTTGGTCGGCCCCGACGGAACGCGAATTGAATTATTCAGCGGAGTCGGGGCTCACGACGATCACTTTAACCAGACTATTTTTGACGACTCGGCTCGCTATTCGATCACCAAGGCGCGGGCTCCGTTCGAAGGCAGCTTTCAACCCGAAGCCCTCGTCAAACGCCAACCTGGACTGAGTGCGTTTAATGGCAAAAGCGTTCAGGGAGCTTGGCAATTGGTGATCAGCGGAACGCAGAGTGATCGCTTCGGCATTCTGCATGGCTGGGGAATGACGATTCGCCCTCAACCCCAATTCCCCGGCGAATCCAGCGAAAGGGCCAGTGAACTCGAGACGCCTGCTGAAACCGAAATGGAAACCGTAACAAAATCCCCCGCGGATCCTCGCACG
>CAXBHV010001279.1:0-2720 GCA_963974855.1 uncultured Rhodopirellula sp.
CTGGAAAACGAAAGTCTTGACGACTTTCGCTACGGTAAACCCGTCACTTATTGTATCTGACGATACTTAAATCCCGATGATGGGCCAAACACAACCTTGTAAAAACGGTCGGTGGAACAGTAGAGGCAACGGCAACAACACCCAGGTCGCTGTCCATAGGCGGCCGGCCAAGGGAGATTCTAGAAACGTGAATCTTCGCTCAAGCAAAATCCCGACGGCGTGTATTGCAAAGTAGAGCATGGGAAGCCCAAACCCTGCACCCACCGGAACACTAATCGCCAATTCATGCAGCAATCCCGAGAACAAAAATGCTGCGACTGTGGCGATCATCGTCACTCGCTGTGGTCGTCCGGGTAGTTGTTTGAGAGGCCGGTAAACGGCTAACGTGGTCATTTCGGAAAAGGCTACATTCCAACGACGCCCCCAGAACTCAGTGAGGGATCGCGATCGCAGCGGTGCTCGGAAAAGCGACACGCATCGAATGCCAAGATAACGCCAAGCTCCCGTCAAAAGACTGAAGAAACCAAAATGCACCCCCATGCTCAAACCTAGCAACAGCAATGCGGTCGCAGTCCACAATCGGTAGGTATCGATTCCAGCGGACGCTGGCGAAGCTTCATGTACGAGCCACCATGCGGTGAACACTAATGCGACTGAAACGCATCCATTTTGAAATCCCATCCAGATTGCGTATTGCCAGTCGGGGAGAGGCTTTGCAGAAACTTTCCGAAACAATTCCGGTCGCATGCCAAACCAGCCAACACTGAATCCGAGCCATTGCCAATACGACAGTTCACAGTCGCCACGCTGGCGTGACTCGCCGTAAACGACGGCTTTCATTGACCACAGCAAGGTAACAATCATCAACAACATCCGCGTTCCCGCAGGCTCTTCGGCACTCATTCTTTCAACCAATAGGACCGACAGCACTACAAAACTCCACGCGAACGTTCTTACCATTGCAATGCGAGGAATGGCCGCAATCCAATACCCAACGACGGGAATCAAGCTGATGAAAACGATCAGTTCAGCAACCCGTGTGGGATTGGCGACCGAGTAGCCTGTCAAACCGATGCTCCCAATAGATTCGTGTACGCGGCCCATCCATAAACGATCGTCAAGCAGACAAACAAGGCATCAAGCATGACTTCGCCCAACGCATATCGAAGTCCCCGTGGTGCATCGCTACGGTCAAACCACGTGAATTGGATGACCACGCGCACCAGCCAGTAGACAAAGATATAGATCGTGATCGCGGTTGCCAGAAATGACTGGTCTATCAAACTTGCCGGGGAAAACATTGACAGCAGAGCGAAGCTGAGGTTCGTTCCCCAGATGTATCCGGCGTAGGTCCAGAAAACTTGACGCGTCAATGGTCTAAGCCGTGCCGTGTCCTCGGCCCAATTCAAGACGTACGGGATCGCCAGACTCCCGATGACGAGAATCAGTTGTCCGACTCCAGCGTAAAAGATCAGCGTTTCAATCATCATAAATCTCGTCAGCTCGTGTCGACTTTTCTACGAACCGCAATCGTGCCGTCATCGCAACCAAAAAATGGCGCCAACGCCGAACGCTGTGAAGCATTTCCTGTAGCGGAACTCGTCAAGAGTTTCGGGGCATACGTCAATCGAACGAAAGTCACGCACGACTTCCGCTTCGGCTACACAATAAAAAACCTTGTAGGAAAAAATGCTTCACCGCGTTGTGGATAACCGGGGGACTGGAACTCGGACAGTGCCACGTTAGAATGCCGGCATGGAAGTCATCACATTGCAATCGGGAAGCAACGGAAATTGCGTCTACGTCGAAGCCGACGGAGTCCAATTGCTATTTGATGCGGGAATTAGTGGGACGCAGGCCGAAAAACGGCTCGCCGCACACGGCAAAGATATTCGCGACATCGACGCGTTGATCATCTCGCACGAACACAGCGATCATGTGCGTTGCATGGGGGTGTTTCAGCGAAAGTTTGGTCTGCCGATTCATGTGTCGACCCCGACGATGCAGGCGACACAAAAGAAAGCGAAGATCGGACGAGTCGATGATGTGCACCACTTTGACTCTGGCAGCACGCTCGCCTTTGGCCGCGTTCGTGTCGAAACGCTTTGTACGCCGCATGACGCCTGCGACAGTGTTGCCTTTGTCGTCGATGATGGCTCGAGCCGCTTGGGAATCTTGACCGACATCGGTCATGTCGATTGTGATTTGGATCATGTCGTGGGGACGTTGGACGCCGTGATCTTGGAAAGCAATTATGACCCCGCCATGCTGCACAACGGCCCCTATCCCGAGCAGCTAAAGAACCGTATTCGCGGCTCGCGAGGCCATTTGTCAAACGAAGAATGCGCCGACCTGTTAAACCGAAAAGCAAGTTCGCGGTTGCAGTGGGCATGTCTCGGTCATTTGTCCGAGCACAACAACCGTCCCGATCTGGTTCTGCAAACACATCGCAAAATGATCAGACGCGACTTGCGAATGCATGTTGCGGATCGCTACAACGCCGGCGCGGTGATGAGTGTCGCAGCGAATCGAACTCAGCAGACGTTCTGGGAAACGTCCGCGAATCCGCTGAAGCCGCGATAAAGATTTTTGCGTTAAGCAGGTAGGCAGGAAACATTGGGTGAAAACCCGTTAGCCGTTTGGGCCAACGCTGTGAAGCATTTTTATGCCGTGTTTTGTGGTGTTTTAACGTAGCGGAAGTCGTCAAGACTTTCGTTGAA
>CAXBHV010001280.1:0-2720 GCA_963974855.1 uncultured Rhodopirellula sp.
CAGCAAATTCACGCTGCCGTGGTCCGGTACGGTATCAAGCGAGTGCACGCGGACTTCGGGAACGTCGTCGCGAAGTTGCCATTCGTATTGATTCCCCTCGTATGTAAATGTCTGTTTCGCATCAAACGCGGCAGTTTGAGACGCAAACAACTGTTCGTAACTCAGTTCGGTCGTGGCGACGGCAAAGGGTCCGACGCTGTGTAGCGGGCCTCGTTGAATTTGCTTTGTCTCGGGGGCCGCCGGCATCGTCTCGGACAACGACAAGCGAACCGTGCGAAATTGGTGCTGCGAGAATTGAGATTGGTACTGCAACTGCACCCGCAGCTTCGCATCGGCCGTTTCCGTAAACAGGGTGCCTAGGTCCAACCAGGCGGTTCGGCCGCCAGTTTGTTCGTGTCCCGCAGCCGCCCAGCCTTCGTTGGGTTTGATCTTACCATCGATCGCATAACTCACCGCAAAGGCCCCGTTGGATTGTTCGACGTCAGCGATCGCACTGCGGATCGGAACGGGAATCCAGTTTCCGGGATCGTCTCCATGTTGCATTTCCAACACAATTTCGGACAACACCACGTTGCCGTTGGATGACAATCCGACTCGTTCCTCAGGCGAATTGACCAGAGCTTCCAATCGCAGCGATTTCCAGGGAGTGTTGGCAGGTAAGGGGGTGAGGATCGTCGTGGTATCTTTAGCAGCGACTTTGCCGACAACTTCAACGGCATCATCCTCGCGAACTTTCATTTCCACGTTGGCGTCCGATACAGCCGACTCGGGTGTCAGCACCGTCCACTCGGGCGGATCGCTACTGGCGAGGCCGCGTTCCCAAACGAGTTGAGCCTGATCGACGGTCTCTATTGGTCCGTCCATCTGATCGCGAATTTCGCGGAGTGCCTCATCGAACTCAGTAATTTCCTTTAACTGCTCGGCCGTGGGGACTTTGATCGACGGTGCCGAATCTTTGACATTGCCGTCCATCGCCTTGCCATCCAGGCTGTTGAAGAACGCGGACAACGAGTAATAGTCGGCCGTAGTGATCGGATCAAATTTGTGGTCATGGCATACGCTGCAACCAGTCGTCAGTCCCAAGAAGACCGTGCCAAACGCATCCGTGCGATCGATCACGTTGCGTGCAAAAACTTCTTCGACAATCGAGCCGCCTTCGTTGGTGGTCACGTTCAAGCGATTAAAACCGCTGGCAATCTTTTGCGAGTCCGTCGCATCGGGAAGCAAGTCACCGGCCAATTGTTCGGTGACAAATTGATCCATCGGCATGTTGCTGTTCAGTGCATTGATCACCCAATCTCGGTACAGCCACATTTCACGGTAATTGTCCAAGTGCAGTCCGTGCGTATCGCCGTACCGCACCAAGTCCAACCAATACCGACTCATGTGTTCGCCGTAATGATGCGACGCTAGCAGGCGGTCGACCAAATGCTCGACGGCATCGGCGGACGTGTCATTGAGGAATGCTTCCGCATCTCGCTGTGACGGCGGCAACCCGGTCAGATCGAAACAAATCCGTCGCAGCAGAGTTCGTCGGTCTGCGGGCCCGTTAGCCTTCAGCCCGACCTGATCTAACTCGGCGTTGATAAACGCATCGATCGCTGTGGTTGCCGAACGGAGCTCGACACCGTCAACCGTGTTCTTTTGAGGCGGCTGAAATGCCCAGTGCTCGCTATACACCGCTCCTTGATCGACCCATTGCTTGAGCGTTTCGATTTGTTCGCCGCTGAGCGGTTTTCCGAACTTCGGCGGCGGCATCAGCATGTCGGCGTCTTCAGCCAAAATCCGCAGGATCAATTCGCTATCGTCGAGTTGGCCGGGCTCGACCGCTCCCAACACGCCGTCGGACGTATCCAAACGCAAATCGGCTTTGCGATGTTCTTCGTCCGGTCCGTGACAAGCGAAACAGTGATCCGACAAAATCGGACGCACATCGCGGCCAAAATCAATGGTCTTGGAAAATGCCACGGGTGCGAGCGAGAGAACGAGCCCAAAACAAACAGCGATTCGAGCAAGAATCATGGATGGCTTTCCTGGCAAGGGAGGGATCCGAACGAGTGCAAAGAGCGTCAATTCAGGGTGGGGGATCAACGCGGAGCATAGGTGGGCGTGGGCTCCATTATAACGTCCACGGCAGCAGACAAAAAGCAAAAGCCGATCGCAAGCCTCTCACACAGCGTGTTATCGCCGGATAATACTGCTCAAACCTTACTATCGAATCGCTCCACTGCGGGATCAAACGCTAGCGATTCTCGGATCCACCATCGTTGCGATGCCCCCAACCGCCACCACCGGGGGTCTCGATGATCAATCGATCCCCTGGATCGACCAGAATCGAAATGGCCCAAGGCAGCGGTTCCGATTTCCCGGCTCGAATCAGCGTGTTTTTGCCTTCCGCCGCGTCATCGCCTCCGGCCGCACCATATGGAGGACGCGTTCGTCGACCGGTGATCAACGACAACGTCAGCGGTTTCAGAAATTCGAACTCGCGAATCATGCCGTCGCCACCGCGATGAAGTCCCACCCCACCGCTGCCGCGGCGAATCGCAAACCGGTGCAATCGCAGCGGCAATCGACTCTCCATCACTTCGGGGTCGGTAATCCGTGTGTTGGTCATGTGGGTGTGGACCGCGTCGGCGCCATCATGATCGGCCGTCGCCCCCGATCCGCCCCCGATGGTCTCGTAAAAACCAAACGTAGCATCCCCGATCAATACGTTG
>CAXBHV010001281.1:0-2719 GCA_963974855.1 uncultured Rhodopirellula sp.
GGTCATCATCGACAAAGACAACACCACGATCATCGAAGGTGCTGGCAAGAGCTCGGACATCAAGGCTCGTATCGACCAGATCCGCCGCGAGATCGAACTGAGTACCAGCGACTACGACAAAGAAAAGCTCGAAGAGCGTTTGGCGAAGTTGGCTGGCGGTGTTGCAAAGGTCAACGTCGGTGCTGCAACCGAAAGCGAAATGAAAGAGAAGAAGGCTCGCGTCGAAGACGCCCTTCACGCGACTCGCGCTGCAGTTGAAGAAGGCATCCTTCCAGGCGGTGGCGTGGCTCTGCTTCGCGCTGCGAGCAAGGTCAAACCTGGCGACGATTTGAGCGAAGATCAGGTCGTTGGCTACAACATCGTCCTTCGTGCTTGTCGTGCTCCGATCACCATGATCGCTGAAAACGCTGGCCAAGACGGCGGGATTGTTTGCGAAAAGGTTATCGGCATGAAGAACAACGAAGGCTACAACGCCCTCACCGATACCTACGAAGATCTTGTGAAATCAGGCGTCATCGACCCAACTAAGGTAACGCGAACTGCACTCGGCAATGCCGCCAGTGTTGCAACGTTGCTTTTGACAAGCGACGCGTTGGTAGCCGAAAAGCCGACTGGTAAAAAATCAGGCGGTCACGGCGGCGATCACGACATGTACTAATGTCACCCGATCGAAAGATCAACGCTTAATCATAGAGACGGTCGTCGGAGGAATCCGCTGGCCGTTTTTTTTTTTGCCCGATCTAGAAGGGGGGGGCGCCATTGCGGTGCCAGTGGTTGCGGATTCGCTGCCCTTGTCCCTACTACAAATAAATTTCTCTTGCTCTGGCTGGCTAACTATACTAGATGTTGAAACAGGCCGCGAAACCCTCGCGTACCCTTCCGATGCTCTAAATATCGCGGAGGCTAAGATGAAGCTAGGTCCTAACGAGAATCCGACCCCGGAACACTCGACCATCGAGCGTTTCTTTGCGGGTCTAAGTGAGTGCATCTTTTTGTCGAAGTTAGGCGTCGCGGACGTCCAGCTGGTCGACTATCTCAGCGAGTTGCTGTTGCGATTCGTCCGTGTCGAATCGTTGCACCGTGTGCGACGTCCTAACGGAAAACCGGCAACCGAGGTTTTTCAGATGGTTGTCGAAGCGGATCGTCGCGTTGGAATCGCTCGCCGCGAAGTGCATCGGCACATTGGCGACTTCACCCTGTTTTGGTCGGGGATGTACCCGGAAAGCCTGCGGAAAATCCAACCCGAAACCTCTCCCGATGGCTTCGTCAACTATTGCCGTCAAGGCAAACGGGCCTATGCGATCGCCGCGGAAATCGAAGGCGGCGAAGACCGTCCGTCCAGTGATTTGTTGTATCGATTGAGCGAGCAATTTGAATTGTGCGCCTATGGACTTCGCGAGGTTCGCCGTGAAATCGAAGAAGGGGACCAGGGCGGGCATTTGCTGATCACGTAAAAGTCGCATTTTACCAGGGGCCCCAGGGTCCCCCGCGCAGCACGCAGATTGTCTACAATTGGGAACGATCGTTCCTCTATTGAATTGACAACGTGTTAGACGACCACCCGACAACGCGACCGCAGCAAGATGCGAGGTCCGCGGAAAATGACTCGCCAGCTAAGTTGGCCTTGTTGACTCTGCTAAAGTGCACTGTCATTGCCGTGGTGATTGGGTTGCCCTGGTTGTATCCCGAGTTGTTTTTCGCAGGCGCGTTTGGCTGGGTGGCACTGGTCATGTTCGCTTCGCGTCAGCGGCGATTGACCGCGACGCTTGGATCTCTTTACGTCGGCATGCTGTCGCTTGGGATTGCATTCCACTGGGCACCCGAGTCCATTTTCAGCACGACCAATCTTTCGGAAGCGATGTCACATCTCGTTTTCCTCTGTTTGGTTGCTTGGGAAGCGTTAGCGTTTGCGATGTTGGGATTTTCGGCGAGCGTGTTGTCACAACAATGTGTCTCAACAAGCAGCGAGGGTCCCAGTCACGGAATTTGGCTGCTGATGTTAGCACCGATATGGGTCGTGATCGAGTATTTCCATCCTCAGATTTTTGGTTGGTCACTCGCCCACACCGCACTCGCATTTCTGCCCCTTATCCAAGTTGCCGAATTTGCGGGGACATTCGGCGTTGCATTTTTCGTCATGCTTGCGATTGCTTCACTCGCACGCATTGGGCTGCACCATAGAACACGTCGTGATTGGATCGAGTTCGTTGCGGTCGCCGCCCTGATTGCTGTCGTTTGCATTTGGGGGCAATGGCGTGTTTCACAATGGAGTCGTCAATCCGCTCAGGCAGATTCCATCCGTGTCGCAGCGGTGCAGGTCGACCCTAGCATCGTCGGCAGCGTTCGCGAAATGCAGCAGCTTTCCCGGTCTGCGGAAACACCAATCGATTTGTACATCTGGCCCGAATCATCGCTGGGGCACTATCACGTATCGCTAGACGACTTTCGCGACGAAGTCCAAACCGTGATGAATTCCGAGGCTCCGAATCCGGCGATTGATCCCTACCCCGACGTGCCGAGCGAATTGTTGGCAGGTGGTAAAACGTATGAAGACGGAGGACGCGACCAAGGACCGTACAAAAACACGGCTTTCTTGATCGATTCAACGAAATCGATTCGATCGCGATACGTTAAACGCAGCCTGCTGCCTATTGGTGAATATGTGCCTGGCGAGACCTGGCTTCCCTTTTTGCGTGATTGGGCCGCACTCGAGACGACT
>CAXBHV010001282.1:0-2719 GCA_963974855.1 uncultured Rhodopirellula sp.
AGCCGCGAAACCGCTCCCGAATTGGTGGCCCGTTACGCGTATCGGAAAGCTGCCGACGTCGCTGCAAAAAACGATAGCGGATTGGTCCTGGCCGCCGACACGGTCGCCTCGTGTTATGGTCAAATTCTGGGCAAACCGCACGATATCGAACATGCCGAAGCAATGCTTCGACAACTTAGTGGTCGTCGCCATGATGTCTACTCAGGGTTCTGCGTCTGGTCGGTCAGCCAAAATCGCTGTGTGGTCGAAGTCGTCCGCACCGAACTGCAAATGAAAACCCTGAGCGAGGAAATGCTAGCACATTATCTCGATTCGATGATGTGGGAAGGCAAGGCGGGAGCATTCGGTTTCCAGGACGGGAACGATTGGCTAGAAGTCCTCAATGGTGGCAGCGAAACCAATGTGGTCGGTTTGCCAATGGAACGCCTCGCTGAGGTATTTTTCGACTTTGATTTGCTAGCGACAGAGATTTCAGTGGAGAAAGATGGCCCTTCTTCGTCGAACTAGCCATTCTTTCTAAGGTTTAGGGGCAGGTTGTCTCCGATAAAGTGTTTAGTGTTGTCCCGATCGCACCTGTTGCGATGCTGGTGACTTTGGTCGGCATGGCTTTTATGGCCACGGATATTTCACCGTCTTGATGCCGAGGCGTTTTGTCGTCTTTCCCGTGTTTCCATTTTCCACTCTTGAATGGCCTGGATGTCATGGTGCGTTATTCTGTTTTGCTAACCAGTTTCGTAATGTTCTCCCTCTGCTCAATTTCGGACGTCCGAGCTGAAAATTGGGCCGAGAAAATGTTTTCCGAAACCAGCCACGACTTTCGTACCGTCGGCCGCGGAACCAAATGCGAGTTTCATTTTGAGCTGACTAACAAATACGAAGAAGACGTCCACATCGCTGCTGTCCGGTCGAGTTGTGGATGTACAAGTCCCTCGCTTACCAAAGACACGCTGAAGACGCACGAGACAGGTGCGGTGGTTGCCACGTTCAACACAAGTTCCTTTATTGGCCAGAAGTCAGCCACGATCACCGTCGTGTTTGACAAACCTTTTTACGCTGAAACCCAACTCAAAGTCAGCGGCTTTATCCGCACCGACATCACCTTTGATCCACCCGAGGTCGCCTTTGGTGAGTTCGCCTCGGGCTCGGCTCAGGAACGCGAAGTCGTGATCACCCACAGCGGCAATTCGACTTGGCGGATCAGCGATGTACGAAGTCACTGCGACAGTTTGCAGGTTCGCTTGAGTGCCCCCGAATTGGCTCCGGGAATCGTTCGCTATCGAATGCGAGTTAGCATGAAAGACTCGATGAGCGAAGGCGAAATTCACGAGCGATTGACACTGATCAGTAACGATCGCGACTTTCCGACCACCGAGATGGACATCTCAGGCCGCGTTCGCTCAGCGATCAGTGTTTCACCAGCCGCAGTGAATCTGGGATCCAAGCCCGCCGATGCGGTGATCGAAAAACGATTGATCGTCAAAGGGGACGAAGCATTTGAAATCAAAGATATCGTCTGCAGCGATCAACGTTTCGAATTCGAAATTCCTGTCGGCAGCAAGAAAGTGCAATTCGTAAAAGTGCGTTTCAAAGGGGACGGCACTCCGGGCGATATTGCTCAGAAGATTCGCATCGTGACCAATCTACCTGGGGACAAATCGGCGTCCTGTATCGTCACCGGTACGCTGTCCGGCAGCAAGTAGGAAACCACGTAGCCCACGCTCGTCAGAGTGTGGACCGAAAGTCTTGGCGACTTTCGCTACAGGCCCGTGATTCTTGTGAAAGTCGCCTTTCGCTCCGCAAAAGTACGCTCAGAATACGCTACTTTTGCGGAGCAAAAGACGACTTTGGCTACGACCGGACCGGTTAGGGATTCACGCTTTCAACTGCGATCAACTCCACCGTGGGTCCATCGCTGGCTTCGACAATCCGTCCCAAAGCAATTACCTGTTCGGCGTCCGGCAGCGTCGTTCCGGTAACGGGCACGTCTCTGGATTCGGACGACGAACTTGAAATCTGCAGCACGGGCCCCGCTTCGCTTGATTCTGGTTTGCCAATAATCAAAACACCCTCGGTCGTCCGCTTCGGGTAGTCCAACCAAATATTCGCGGCATCGCCAAGGTCTTTGATCAGCGGCGATCGCGAAAGAGCGTTCAACAATCGCTGAACCACTGGACTGTCCCCCGCATTTGGCTCGGTCGCCACCGCCGACACCGAAGCGTAGGCATTGGCTAACAAACGACGACGATCGGCCTCAGTCCCTTCGAACTTCATCAAGCTCGCCAACAACTTATTCGCCTTCGCAACCGAAGCCTCGACCTTGGACGGTTCCGCCGCCGGCTGAACGTCGGTTGTAGGCGTTTCTTCGACGGTCGCCGTGACGGAGTCCGGCACAGGCTCTTCTTTTACCGAAACATCGTCAGCCGGGGAAACGTCGGCGCTGCTATCGTCAGACAGGATCGATTCGATTTTTCCCGCGACATCGTCAAGCTCGGCTTCCGGCATTTCCATGGGCACCTTATCCGCCGCGATGTCTTGCCTAAGCGAGTTGCTGCTCGCGTCAAGCTCCGCTTGCGGCGGGACCATCGGCTCCGCAGGATAGGTGACTTCGTCGGCGCTCAAATCACTGCCCGAATCATCACTACTTGGTTTTAGCGACGTTCCAAGTGACGGCATATCAAAACCGCCCGACGTCAAATCGGTTGAATCCGTCGCATTGGAA
>CAXBHV010001283.1:0-2718 GCA_963974855.1 uncultured Rhodopirellula sp.
ATTGCTCCGCAGTGCTTCGCTCAAGTCAATTCCCGATTGATTGGCCAAACAGATGGTGACAAACAGCACGTCTGCCAACTCATCACCCAATTCGCCTAGTTCCGTCCCCGGTTTGCACGACTGTTCACCACACGTGCGCGACAAAATCCTCGCGACCTCGCCCACTTCTTCAACCAGCTGGGCGAGATTCGTCATCTCATCGAAATAGCGAACTCCGAGAGTCTGGATCCATTGATCCACTTGATCCTGTGCTTCCCGAATCGTCAGCGATGGCGTTTCAGGGGACGGGGATGAATGGGCATCACTCATTTTGATAGCAACAAATAGGTCCCACTTTTGCCAGCCACCGCGATATCGGTTTTGCTGTCATCGTTTAGATTTGCGGTTACGATTTGCAAGCCGCATCCGACATGGCCTTCTTCGATGGTGTGCCGCGTGAACTTTCGCTCGTTTGCATTCCAGCGATAGTAATACAAGCAAGGCATATCTTTTCCACCAGGATCATTGCCATTGTGGCCAAAGTAGCGTTTGCCGGTAATTAATTCCGCTCCGCCATCGCCATCCAGATCGGCCCAGGCCAATGTATGAGGCTGGCTAAAGCTGCTGTCAATTTCGTGTTCTTTGAACTGGACCTTGCCGTCTTCTTCGCTGCCTTGATTTTCCATCCACAGCAATCCGTAGTTGTGTCCATTGCCGTAGATCAGGTCGTTGTCGCCATCCTCGTCCAAGTCGACGACTATCATCGGGATGCTGGCGTGCAGCTCCCAATTGTCGTGGAACGTCCACTCATTTTCCCAAGGCGAGGATTGGGGTTGCTCGTACCATCCTTTGCCGGTCAGCACATCGAGTCGGCCATCCTTGTTGATGTCACCGACGCCCATGCCATGCGAATTTCCGCGTGTGGCGAGTTGATGAGGCACAAAATCATAGGCGGCAGGATCTTCTTTGCTCACCGGCGTGTTTTTCTTGACCAATCGCCAAACCATTGTCGGTGCATCTTTGGCCCAGCTATTGACGATCCATTCCGGCACTCCATCGCCGTCGAGGTCGTGCATCAATTGGGCTTCGTTCTGTGACTTTTGCGTGTCGACCAACAAGTGCTTTGGCCACATTTTTCCGAGCCGAAGCGACTCCGCACCCGGATTCTCGTACCAATAGACCTCGGTTGGGACAAACGATCCGGCAATCACATCGAGTCGTCCATCGGCATTCATGTCGAAAAGGTAGTCGCCATTGCTTTGCACATACCCGTTCCAGTCGTCAATTTGACGCAGCGGACGTGCCGCCCAATCGGTGGCGGAGAACCAGTTTCGGCCTGCGACTAAATCCGTTTTACCGTCTCCGTCAATATCGCCTGCCGCGATCCCTTCGTTCGCATCGAGTGCGAGCATTCGTGGACTGAATGTGGCTTCGGGCTGGTCTGCCTTTGCTGAGTTTGGAAACGCTTCGGCCACGGCAGCGAGCGCTAGCAGCGAGCTGAAAACGACATGAAAACGTGTTTTTTTGTTTAGAGTTGTGGGCACTTCTTCTCCGGGGGTGGGCTTTGGGGGTATGCTAGGTGGGGTGACGTAGGATCAGTCAAAATGGAGGGATGACGAGGAATCTAGGACAGAGAGCTTGAAGCTCCCTTGCGAGACTTACAAATTTCTCACTTGCTGTAACCCGATCGTTCTCGTGATCAAAAGTGAGTTTTATTGTAATTGCCGCAAAGACGTCTTTTGGTTTCTTGCTTTTCACGGCATGATTATACGTTCATTGACCCCTTGTGTGTGGGTGGACCGCCCTTGCACAAACCTCAAGCCATATTCGAGCGATCGTTGAATCACATCACCGAAACTAAACCGCTTTTTCTTGAGGACATGAAAGTGGGCGACCGATGGTCCAGCCCCTGGCGTGAAATCACAGGCGAAGATGTTGCCGATTTTGCCAGATTGACCGGTGACCACGATTCGTTGCATTCCAGCACAAGCTCCGCGTCGCCGTTTGGAGAACCCGTGGCTCACGGACTGCTGGGCTTGAGTGTCTTGGCAGGGCTGGGCAGCGATCATCCTAACGCATCAACACTTGCTCTGGTTGGCATCTCGGATTGGCAATTTGAGGCCCCGATATTCTTCGGTGACCGTGTACAGGTCGTCACCGAAGTCGTGCAGATCCAACAACATGGTCGTCGTGCTGGCCGCGTCACCTGGCTTCGACAGTTGGTCAACCAGCACGGCAAAATCGTTCAGCGTGGAAACTTTGTCACGCTAGTGGCGACCCGATCGCGAGCACGTCACCTGACGAATCAAGAGCACACGCAGCGTGGCACTCTTCCGCCACGCTAGAGCCTTTGTTGATAGTCGCCTTTTGCTCCGCAAAAGTAGCGTTTTCTGGGCGTACTTTCGCAGAGTGAAGGGCGACTCTTGTAAAGTCACCGCCTCGTAGCGAAAGTCGCCAAGACTTTTGTTCCCTCTCAACTGCCGCATCTGTCGGCACGTAATCGGCACAAAAAAACGGCGTGAGTGAAATCACGCCGTTTCATATTTAGTTGCTGTAAGTCCAGGCCGCACGAAACTCTTGGCGGGTTTCGCTACGCTGTTGGCTTTGGAAATTAAGCCACTGGCTTTTTCATGTATTCGCGTTCGACTTCGATCTTGCTGCCATCGGGCGTTGCGTCGTTATCGATATCGAACCACTCTTCCTTGAATTCCAAGTAACCGCCCTTGCCTGAGTTGGCGT
>CAXBHV010001284.1:0-2715 GCA_963974855.1 uncultured Rhodopirellula sp.
CCATTTGTTTGGCGGCGAGATTTCAGGAAATGCGTCGGTTTCACTCGACAAAAGTGACAGCAGCAAGTTGAACTTGAATTGGCAAGGATTGTCGCCGAGCGTCAACGCACAATTGTTTTCGCTAGCCGATGTGGTCATTTCCGCGAGTTCGTCGGGCAAGATTGACTGGACGATTCCCGCTGGGGATTGGAGCCGATTGGCCGATCAAACCGGAAATGTGAATGTCCAACTTGACGCCATCAAAGTGGGGGATGCAAGTGTTGGCGAAATGGACCTCGTGATCTCGAAATCGGCGGACGCTTTGCAACTTGAAGCCGACGGAAATCTGTTCGGGGGTAGCGTCAAGGTTGTCACAAAATCGGACGTGACACGCGACATGACATGGCGTGACTTGTGGCAACGCCCATCGGAAATCCAATTGTCATTGGACGGCGTTCGAGTCGAACGGTTCATTGCGATTGTCCCCGATCGAACGCTGGTGTCGCCGCGTTTTCGACAACTTCGCGGGCTCGCGTCTGCGGAAATTGAGTTAACCGGTTCGCTCGGTTCCAATTCCGATGATACGCCGATTCAATCCGTTGTGCGGATTAGACTAGACCATTTGTCGCTTGCATCTGTCCGCATCACACATCGTTTGGATATTGAGCTTCGTACGCGTGGAAGCAAAGTGGATGTCGACAAAGTAGCCGGCATCTACGCGGGTGGTCGGATCAACGCGCGAGGTGAGTGGGATCTTGCGGCGAACGACGGACATATTGACGTCACCATCGCCTCGGTCGACGCATCTCCTTCGATTCGTCTGGTGTCGGAAACGGTTGCCAATTTCGTCGAAGGCAAATTGTCGGGCCAATTTCATGTCACCGGCGGCCGATCGATCCGGGCGCGAGGAGCGGTCCAAGCAAGCGATGCGTCGGTAGTCGGTATTCCCGTTGGCGATGCGAACAGCGGACTGATCGCGTCGTACTCGCTAACCAGTGGCCAATGGGACGCTTCGTTTTCGTCGGTTCATGGTAATATCGCTCGTGGACGATTACGTGGCGTTGCAAAGTTGAAATCGTCCTACCGCCCCAATCGTTTTGATATGACCAGCCAATGGTCGTTTGAGCGAGTCAATTTCGCGAAGTTTATCGCTGATGCGGGAGGGGGCAGCCTGTCGTACGCGAATGGCCAAGTTAAAGGGAAGTTGACGCTTGGCGGGGAAGCAATCGCGAGCAGTGCCGATCTGCGTGGAACGTTTTCAACCGAACTGGATGGCTCGCAAGCGTCGGCGATTCCGGGGCTAAGCGAAGCTCAGCGATTTCTCGGAGCGGTTCCATTGGCCGGGATTCGTATCGAAGATGGTCGGCTCGATGGAACCATCACGCGGGGGCGAGCACGCATCGATGAATTTGTGCTAAGCAGTCCTCAATTGAAGGTTTGGGCCGATGGCTACGTCCAATTGGACAATTTGCGAATGGATGTCGAGGCGGTCATTTCGACCGGCAACTTTCAGACAAGCCAGTTGATGGAGGTTTATCTGCAAGTCGCCTCGTTTACGTCGCTTTCGCCTGTGGCACTGTTCATTCGCATCAACCAATTGCTCAGTAACCGCACGATTTACGTGGACGTGACTGGCACGCTGTACGATCCCAAACTCCGGCTAAGACCGCTGGCTACCTTGCGAGACGAGGTCGCTCGCTACATCGTGTCCGAGGTCTTGGGTATTAACTGTGCCGTATTCGGCTCGGAAAACCCCTTTGACGACCAAAACTAGGAACGCTAGCGAGCGTCCGGTTTGGGAAACGTTGATTTTTCTAACCTGAACGCGCTCTTTAGCGACCTAGTGCTGCGAATTTGCGGCAATTTGAGTGCCCCATATCGAGCCACACTCGAAGACGATTTTTGCGAAACCTTTCTGTTTGCGTAGAAATGCACGAGCATCTCAATTGCATCGGTGATGCCCCTCTTGTTAGGACGATAAAACCGACTGGATCAATTAAGTCGATTTTTATCTTGCCTTGGGGCCTACCCACCATGTTCCGCACATTTCTACTCCTTCTATTGATAACGCCATTGGCGGGGTGCAGCGCTCTTGGACTTTCGTTGTTTCCCACCGGTCATTACCTGACCGAGCAAACCGAAGAGGTTTTAAAGCGTTCACCCAGCACTGCGAAATTGCCGCGTGAGCTGAATCGAACCGTGGTTGCAGCGCATTACCTCGAGCCTGGTGATGTGTTGTTGATCGAAACCGTGAAACTCGACAGCGACGTACGATTGCCGGCGGACCAGCATGTGATGGCCGATGGCAGTATCGATCTGGGCGGCTATGGCCGGGTCGTGGTGGCAGGTTTGACGCTCGAAGACGCCGAGGCACTTGTCGAACAGACGCTGGTGGAAGAAGGCGAAGAAGCAACTAAAATCAATATTCGCTTGCTTGAAGCGATGCATCGTTTCTATGTGCTTGGCGAAGTCAATTCGCCTGGCAGCTATCCGCTGACCGGATTCGAAACGGTGCTGGACGGCATTTTGGCGGCAGGCGGTCTGACCAGCGATGCGGCGCCGTGCAAACTATTGCTAGCTCGACCAACCACATCGCATTCGTGTCGTGTGACATTGCCAGTGTGCTATCGCGAAATCACACAAATGGGTGACACGGCAACTAACTATCAATTACAGCCAGGCGACCGGATCTATGTCGCCAGTCGTACGTTTTGTGAAGAGTTGATGTTCTGGCAG
>CAXBHV010001285.1:0-2714 GCA_963974855.1 uncultured Rhodopirellula sp.
GCGAGCGGGCAAGGTATTGGGCGATGGCGATCATGGGCGTCGGCATGGTCTTCTTCGGCTTGGAATTAATGAAGGACGCTTGTTCGATCATCAAACAAATGCCTGATTTTGAAGCATGGTTTAAATCGTTCGAGGCAGACTCTTACATCGGCGTCTTGAAGTGTGCGTTTATTGGCTGCGTGCTAACGACGATGGTTCAGTCGTCGTCGGCAACGCTCGGCATCACGATCTCGTTGGCATCGCAAGGCATCATCACCTACGAAACCGCCGCCGCCCTCGTGCTGGGCGAAAACATCGGTACCACGATCACGGCGTTTTTGGCATCGCTCGGAGCGACCACGAACGCGCGGCGAGCTGCCTATTTCCATGTCATCTTCAACATGTTTGGGGTGTTATGGATCACTGCGATTTTCCGTTACTACATCGTGCTGATTAAATGGCTGATGGTCGGCGACGTTGACACCGAATTGATTGTCGATGGCGAAACGACATTCCCCAATCGAACCGCCGCAATCGCAGCGACGCATACAATCTTTAATGTTGCGAACGTTCTGCTATTCCTGTTGTTCGTTCCGCAATTTGTCCGTCTATTGAATTGGATGGTTCCGTCCAAAGATTTCAAAGAGAAGCCTCGCTTGACCGATCTCGACATCCGGCTGTTGGAAACACCGCTGTTGGCAATCGAGCAATCACGTCGCGAGATCGCGCGGATGGCGGATGGTTGTTCCAAAATGCTCGACTGGTTGGCGGAACTGATCCAGCAGGACAGTCCTGATAAAGCGCTGGCGGACCGTTTACGCAAACGAGAACAGGTGCTCGATTCGATCCAGGATGAAATCGCGGTTTACGTGACCAACCTGCTCGCCAGTAATCTGCCACACTCGGTGGCCGACGAAGCACGTCGTCAATTGCGTATGGCGGACGAATACGAATCGATCAGTGATTACATCGTTAATCTAGAGAAGTTCGACCGTAAGTTGCGACGGGATGGGCTGCGATTTTCTCCAACGCAAATCCAAGACTTGGTGCAGTTGAATCAAATCACCGCTGAGTATTTGCGTGAAGTCAACGAAGCCTTCCATCAAGGCAATGATAATGTGATCACGAAGACCGATGCGGCCAACAAACGAGTGCGAGCGAAGATCAAAATGCTTCGTAAATTGCACTTAGAAGAGCTTTCCGGCGGCGAAATACCACCCTTGGTTAGCGTCGCCTACCTCGCGGCCCTCAACGCCTTTGCCCGCGTCCGCGACCATTCGCAAAACATCGCCGAATCGATCCCCAGCGAGTAGAAACGGTAGCGGAAGTCGCGTAGAGTTTCGTCCCCTCAATGTGGGATAGGCTTCCCGCCTGTCATCGGCACTCCCAAATCCAAATTGCATAAGTGAGCCGTGGGCCGTAAGGCACCGGGTAATGCATCAAACCCGCCCGCTCACGCGCGAGCGGCTCACTAAATCAACAAGCCGCTTGTTCGACTGTCAAATTTTTTCGATTTCAGCGTATTTGTGAGCCGTGGGCCGTAAGGCACCGGGTAATGCATCAAACCCGGCCGCTCACGCGTCACGGCTCACTAAATCAACAAGTCGCTTGCGGGGAAATCGACGAAAGTCTTGACGACTTTCGCTACGCTACTGTCCAAAAATTCACTTGCAAAGTCGGCTTGCCCACTTGCGTTCGCGTCAACACGGACAGTGGCGAGCGAGTACATTAACGTACTCGCCCTACTATCCCTCCCCCCTCTCCATGACGCCTACCGATGATTCGAATTCCTACTTGCGTTTTTGTGCTACTGACTTGGACATCCGCAACCCTTGTCTTCGCCGACGACAGTCAACCCAAACCGGCTGGCTATAAAACCGCGACGGACCTCATCTATCGCACTTCCGACGACGCGTCGATCAACGAGAAGTGCCGTCTGGATGTCTACTACCCCGAAAACGCCAAAGACGCCGCCGCGATCGTTTGGTTTCACGGCGGGGGACTGACCGCCGGCAAACGAGAAATCCCCTCGTCGCTGAAAAAGAAAGGTGTGATCGTGGTCGGAGTCGATTACCGACTCAGCCCCGATGTAACCGTAAACGATTGCATCGACGATGCAGCCGCGTCTGTCGCGTGGACATTCAATAACATCGAGCAATACGGTGGATCACGCGACAAGATTTTTGTCAGCGGTCATTCTGCTGGCGGCTATCTGACCAGCATGATTGGGTTGGACAAAAAATGGCTCGCGGCACATCAAGTTGATGCCGACAAAATCGCAGGCCTGATCCCGTTTAGTGGCCATACCATCACTCACTTCACCGCTCGCAAGGAACAAGGGATTGGCGGCAAACAGCCGGTCATTGATGACCTCGCTCCGCTGTTTCACATTCGTAACGACTGTCCACCGCTGCTGTTGATCACCGGCGATCGTGAACTCGAAATGCTCGGTCGCTACGAAGAAAACGCCTACATGTGGCGGATGATGCAAGTTGTCGGTCACCCACAAACGACGCTGTACGAATTGGATGGCTTTGATCACGGCCAGATGGGCCAGCCTGCGTTTCCACTGCTGCTCCGCTTTGTCAATTCGATCGCTAAAAAATAACACAGTAACGGTAACGCCTCACCAGGAATCAGACATGCAACCGGAATCATCTCTTAAGCGTCGCGACTTACTGACCTATGCCGCGTTCGGCAGCGCGGTCTTGGCAACCGGAAATAAAGCAATCGCG
>CAXBHV010001286.1:0-2714 GCA_963974855.1 uncultured Rhodopirellula sp.
CGGGACAAGCCCGGACGGAAGCGAAATAGTTTGCAAGTAAACTTGTGTAGATAAGGAAGACGCTAACCGCGGGCCTTATCGTGCCAACGTTTTACCGAGCCGCGGCCCGACGCTAGCGCGTTCGGCTCACAAAATGGGCCAGTCGAGCGATCGCCAAAACAGCGAACTAAATCAGCAGTCTCCCGAGGGGGGATAGGGACGGACAATGCGTCGCCATCCTGTGACTCCGAAAGTGGGCGGAATGCCAAAATCGGGTTGCCTGGCTAGAATAATGTCGTCGCCACCCCGTGCCAGCAGAACTTCGCTGAATTCGCCGACAGCATCGCCGTCTTGCGAAGCGGGAATTGTGGTCAAAGTTCCCCCTTTTTCCCGATTGATGCAATTGACGGATCGCCCCTCTATGCCGGATGACCCTAAAAACAAAACTGCTAAAAGCAAAGCCGGCCAGAGCAACAAATCCGTTGACAAAGTGAGCGAAGTCAAATTGACGGACGCTGTGGAGGACGATTTACCGGCGGCGCTAGGATTCAGCCATGCGGCGACCAAGGTCAAAACGTTCCCTCAATCGCCTGGCGTCTACTTGATGAAGGACGATGCGGCTCGTGTGATCTATGTCGGGAAGGCAAAGAATCTACGCAGCCGCGCGGGAAGCTACTTTCTAAAAGCGGCGGCCGAAGATCAGCGGACCGCCACTTGGATCGGCGAAATCGCGGACATCGACTTTGTCGAGTGCGAAACCGAAGTCGATGCGTTGCTAATGGAAGCGCGGCTGGTCAAAGATATCCAGCCAAAACACAACAAGGATCTCAAAGATGACAAGTCGTTTCCGTATTTGATGATCACCACGCGTGATGAATTTCCTCGTGTTGAGATCACCCGTGAGCCCAAAGAGAAGGGCGTCAAGTTGTACGGCCCGTTTCCAAGTGCGGGGGCGCTGCGAGGAGCGATTCAGGTGCTGCAGCGAATTTTCAAATTCCGCACCTGCACACTCGACATCAGCGAATCGGATGAACGTTGGAAGTGGTTTCGGCCCTGTTTGTTAGCGAGCATTAACCAGTGCACTGCACCTTGCAATCTTCGCATCAGCAAAGAGAAATATCGCCGCGACATCAAACGACTGCAAACGTTTATGGAAGGCGGCAAGAAACGGTTACTCAAAGAAATGCATGGCGAGATGCAAGCGGCCAGCAAGGCGATGGACTTCGAGCGAGCCGCCGTGCTGAGAGACGAAATTCGCATGCTCGAGAAACTCGAGGACCGTGGCGAACTCGATACGCACGTTCAGCCTGAGGTTTTCTACATTGATCCCAAAAAGGGGCTAACGGGACTTCGCAAAGTGCTGGGGTTGGCCGAGACGCCGCGGATCATCGAAGGGGTCGACATCGCTCATCTCGGTGGCGGCGAAACGGTCGCGAGTCTGGTTCAGTTCATTGACGGATTGCCGTTCAAGCCGGGGTATCGCCGGTTTCGAATCCAAGACGTCGACGGCATCGACGATTATCGCAGTATCTATGAAGTGGTCTCACGACGTTTTCGCAAGCTTTCGGATTCCGGCGAATCGTTCCCCGACATCTTGTTGATCGATGGTGGCAAAGGACAGCTCAATGCAGCGATGGCAGCGTTTCGCGACCAAGACATCACGCCGCCGACGGTGATCTCGTTGGCCAAACGCGATGAAGAAATCTTTCGTCCCGGTGATTCCGAACCGCTGCGGTTAAGCAAAAGTGCCTTTGCGCTGCGATTGTTGCAGTACGTTCGCGACGAGTCGCATCGATTTGCCCAGCATTACCATCACATTCTTCGCACCAAGTCCACCTTCGATCGCTAGCGGTCCCCTCGTAGGCCGGTTCACAGTTCCAGGCAGGGCCGGTTCCTACCGGCCGCCCCGGACGGATTGATGCAGTCGGCCGGTAGGAACCGGCCCTACGCCTATACCACATAAACAACCTACGGGGAACGCAATTCTCGGCCGCGAGGGCGAACCTGTTTGTGTAACTCGTCGTCTGTGTGACAGCGGATGAACATTATGTTTTGCAAAAAAATGCCGCGAAGGCCGCGATTTACACTGGAAAACCACACCGAATCACGGACTTTTTCTGGCAGCAATGCCGCTTTTGCCCTGTCAAACTGCTGTGCACAGAAACACACTTTTTGACTATAATGGCATTGACGTTCAGATTTCATCTTTCAATTGGAGGGACCTCCCTAAACCGTGCGAGAACAACACCAACTTCGCGATGATTCGCCGGAGCGAAGCATCTTGGCCCGCCTGATCCTGCCCGAGCAAACTGTCGAGGCGGATCCGCTGGAAGAGCTTTATGGACTGGCCACGACCGCAGGAACCGAAGTCGTCGATGAGTTGATGCAGCGGTTGACGCGACCGAATCATGGCACGTTTTTGGGCAAAGGCAAAGTCGAAGAACTGCGGCTGATGGTCGAGCGGCATGATGCCGATGTGGTGATTTTTGATAATGATCTGAACCCCGCTCAAATTCGAAATCTCGAGAAAGCGATCGATGCCAAAGTAATCGACCGCACCGAATTGATTCTCGATATCTTTGCCGCTGGAGCTCGCACGTACGAAGCTCGCTTGGCGATCGAGTTGGCTCAGCTCGAGTACTCGTTGCCACGGCTGAAACGGATGTGGACTCACTTGTCACGTCAAGCGATGGGCGTCGGTATGCGTGGGCCTGGTGAAAAGCAATTGGAAGTTG
>CAXBHV010001287.1:0-2711 GCA_963974855.1 uncultured Rhodopirellula sp.
GCGACAGCAAGCTGTTGGTCATCGAGTCGGGTGATGGTCTGTTCGCGGAATTGAAAATCCCTTCCGAAACGCTAACCGATGACCAATCCGAGACGGTGTCACTGCTCATCGACCGAGACGTATTTGTATTGAATCATTCGAGGCTGACCGGATGTTTGCGAATTCCACTGAGTTCGATGGATGGGCAGATTCAATTCAGTACGGAACATTTTGCCGACCCGGAAGCGGACAAATTCATGAAGGGAACCTTTACGCTTTCAGGCACCACACGCCGCGATGAAAACGAAGGCCCGTTGAAATTCAGCTTCCGCAACAGTCCGGTGAATTGGCTGCCCCTGGCATACAAGGAATCGGTCGACCACCAATTTATTGGCGGTGAAATGATTCTGACCCACGAAAAAGAAAGCATCCGCATCGACGTGGAATCGGGCAAAGTGAACCAATGGACGACTCGTAATGGAATGCTTCGTTTCGCACCAGGATTGCTTCAGGCAGCACGGTCAACTTATGTCAAGGAATTACCCACAGCGGTCAATCACAGTGACAAAATGGCAAAGCCGGTGACTGCCACGGTGGCCTACATCATCAGCGATCCGGTCGTCCAAACGTTGAATCGAGTGAGGAAAGAAGACCCACCGTTTATCGATCCACTCCTGAACTCGGCAATTCGCAAATTTGTCGACGGCGGCATGCTGGATGGCTTCGACGAAGCATTGACTTGGATGGACAACGAGAAAAGCGAGGAAGCGTTCCACATTCCCATGGACACACCGGAGAATCTCAGTTCCAAACAGATATTCTGGAACGTGGGATCTCGCATCACGCTGTTGCATGTCGACAAAGTATTTGCAGAGGGAACTTGGCCCTCGATACTGATCAAAGAATGCTGTCTACAATTATTGGGAGCTTCGAAACACGGCCCCAAAGTCTTGCAAGACCTCGCAAGCGACAATAAAAATGGCCCCCTTTGTTTGGCGGCAATGACGTTAGCGATGAAGCAATTCAAATCGAATTCGGTCAAACAATCAGCAAACATTGGATTGCAAAGGCTGAACCCCGAAGCATTTGGCCGCGATTACGACGCGTTGACGGCCATCGTTGGCGACGATTTTCTGGTTCGCTTGCGAAGCAGTCTTGCGACAATGACGGAAGAGGAAACGGAGCTTTTAGCAAACGTTTTGAGGGTTCCCAGCATTGGACGTTTCTTACGACATATTCAACAAACCCCGATTAAAGCAGGGGAAAACGAGAGCCAATTTTGGTATCGCGTGAGCCATGATCCGCTCGAAGCGTGGTTGAGGCAGCATGCAGGCTAAGCAGGTAGGCAGGAATCATTGGGTGAAATCCCGTTAGCCGTTTGGGCTAACGCTGTGAAGTATTTTCTTGTAGCTACCTTCGCCAGAAGGTGGTGATTCGTATTGGCCGGCAACCATCCACGCTACGGAAAGCAAATGCCGTAATTTGCCGTCTCTAAATGCTTCACAGCGTTGCGTTTGGGCGCTAGTGCCGGTTGAACACCAGAACCGTGGGTAGCGGGCTGTTGACTTAGTGAGCCGTGACGCGTGAGCGGCCGGGTCCCACGCATTACCCGGTGCCTTACGGCCCACGGCTCACGACTGCGAGCTGCATTTCGAATACATCAACAGCCCGCTAGTGCCAAAACGGCCAATTTGCTGAAAGACTCCTGCCTAACTGCTTAGCGATTTGTCAGCGTTGAATTTTAGGGTAGTGGACGAGGCCACGAGTCCTTGAAGTGCGATAAATCGCAGAGACTCGTAGCCTCGTCCACTACAGCCAACCCTAAATTTTACAAACATGGATCGTTCCGCGATCCAACGTTCTGAACGCGGAGCGATCAGGTGAGTGGCCGGTGGGAACCGGCCCTACGTCCCACATCAATCTTCGTAACGCTGCAATGCGTTATCGGCCTGTACCGGATTGTGCCAAAAGCCATTGGTGGACGACCCAGACCACCGCGGCTAGCGACTCTCCGCTACAGTTCTCCGGGATATCCTTTTCGGTGTGCCAGTAGGACTTCACTCCATATCCGGGACGCGGATAATCAAAGTCAATGATGTCGATCGTCGGGATCTTTGCGATTTCATTTAGCGACAAGTGATCGTCTTCGAGCGTGTGTCGACTGCGAGGCACAAAGGCTCGCACACCGAGACGACCTGCGACATCCCAGACGCTGCGAGCCAAACTGCGTGCGTGCTTCAGACTGTTGTTCTCGTAGTAAATCTGCAAATTTTTATCGCCAACCATGTCCAACAGGATCCCGGCTTGGTAAGGATGCTGCGGTGGAGCTGCGGCGTACTTCTTTGCAAAAAAGGTCGAGCCGAGAAAATAATCGTCACGTCCTTGTTCGAACACAAATTCTTCGCCATCGAACAAGACCATGTCGACGCCAATGTCCGCTGGCAAACTTTTCATTTGATTTGCCAATTCCATCAACGCCGCCGTTCCGCTTGCCCCATCATTGGCTCCGATAAACACTCCCTTCGGGTTGTTTTCGTCGCGATCCGGGAAGGGCCGCGTATCGTAGTGGGCACAAAACAGAAACCGTTTGGGTTGGTCGGCATTCCAACTGGCGATTAGATTCCCCAGTGAAACGTTTTCACCGCTCTCCGGGTGCCGAATATCAAACGTCTGCATCAACACTTCTGCGCCCGCATCGCGGAAAAACCGCGTCAGCAATTCTTGTTGCTTCT
>CAXBHV010001288.1:0-2709 GCA_963974855.1 uncultured Rhodopirellula sp.
GTCGATCTAGCGAGCTGTTGATTTAATCGAAGTGCAAATCCCAGTCGTGAGCCGTGGGCCGTAAGGCACCGGGTAATGCTCGGGACCCGGCCGCTCACGCGCGAGCGGCTCACTAAATCAACAACCCGCTAGGGCCAAAACGGCCAAGTTACTGAAAGAATCCTGACTTACTGCTTAGCCATTGGTGGCTTTTATTCTCGGTGAAATAGCAATGGCGGACTCGGACGAGTTCGTCGACCACGGTCATTGATCGCAGAGGCAAGTAAATGAGTTTTCACTTTAACGTCGCAGCCTGCACTAAGTTTATCGGTATCTTCGGGAGTCTTGTTTTGGCGTTTCTAATTCGCAGTGAAGAAACTGCTGCCGATGATCTCTACACCATTTTGAGGGAACGTTTGGTCGAAGACCGGATTGCGTCCGCAGGAGTGAAAGACTCTCGTGTGCTCGATGCCATTCGCAATACCGAGCGACACGAGTTTGTGCCCAAGAGTCAGCGTGAGCGTGCTTATTTGGACATGGCGCTACCGATTGGTGGTTCGCAAACGATTAGCAGCCCCTTTACCGTTGCATCGATGACCGAGGCGATCGAGCCCGAGCCGACCGATAAAGTGCTCGAAATCGGGACTGGCAGCGGGTACCAAGCCGCGGTGCTTAGTCCTTTGGTCGAGCATGTCTATTCGATCGAGATTGTCGACGAACTGGGACGAAAAGCCGCCGAGACGCTCTCGCGTTTGGGGTATGAAAATGTGTCCACGCGAATCGGTGACGGTTTTCTAGGTTGGCCCGACGCGGCACCGTTCGACAAAATCATTGTCACCTGCAGCCCCGAATCGGTGCCCGTGCCGTTGATCGAGCAGTTGCGTGAAGGGGGCCTGATGATCATTCCGGTAGGCCAACGCTATCAACAAACGCTCTATCGGATGCAGAAAGTCGATGGCAAATTGGTACGGCAGGCACTGCACCCCACTTTGTTTGTGCCGATGACAGGCGAAGCCGAAGAGGGACGCAAAGAATTGCCCGATCCAGCGAACCCCGTTGTGGTCAATGGGAATTTCGAGACGCTGCCGACGAAAGAGCAAAGTTCGACCAAAGATTTCGTTCCCGGGTGGTATTACGGACGCCAAGTGAGACAGGTCACTCCGTCGTCGGAATCCGAGAGCGAAGGATCGCAGTCGTCCTCCGGATCACCGTCATCCTCCGGATCAGGCAGGGCGACCGCCCCTGAAGGAGCGTCGTTCGTACGATTTGAGAACGAGACTCCTGGGTTGAGCTCGCATTTATTGCAAGGCATCGCGATCGATGGCCGCGAAGTGTCCATGATCCGTTTAAGTGGACAGGTGCAAATTGAAAATGTCAAAATTGGCCCCAATACCGATTCACTACCGATGATTGCGATCAGCCTGTATGACGAGCAGCGGCGTGATCTCGGTGCGTATTGGCTAGGACCGTTTCGGGGGACCCGATCATGGCGAGACGTCAGTCGTTTGGTGCGAATTCCCCACCAAACTCGCGAAGCTATTTTGCGAATTGGACTGTTCGGAGGCACGGGCAAGGCGGAATTCGACGCCGTTGCAATCCAGAAAGTGGACTAATTTGCTCGCTTGTCTATCGTTTGAGTGCGTGACAGGCGGTGCGGCATTTTGTCCTGACGGGGGCTTCCGGTGTGCACCCACAGGACGAGATTGCTCGCTCGCAAAATCTCAATGAAGCCGTGAAAAAGGCTTCAGACCGCGTGGGCCAGGCGGATTCCCGATGACACAAATCCGGTGCGAGCATTGCTAACCTTGCAGAGTCCGGGTGGTTCGTATGCCGCCCTTGGCTAATTCTAATCCTTAAATTTTGCCCAGACTGCTTGTTTAACGCATTCCAACGGTTATTCTACCGCTGATACCAATTGTATCGGGTATTCGTAATAGGCATTCTGATCGTGTTCAAAAAATCGTCGGAGGGGATTAAATCAACTATGAGGTATTTCCAAGTTTTGACCATCACTGCATCGGTGGTCGTTTTCTCAAGCTTGCCGAATTCAGTTCAGGCTGGAGGTTCGTGGGGAGGCAGCAACGGCTCGTCCGGCGGCTATTCTTCCTCTGGCGGTTCTTCCGGCGGCGGACTTTTGAGCAGTTACCGAGCACGCCGACACTCTGCCTCTAGCGGCGGTTCCAGTGGTGGTTCGTCCGGCGGGTCAAGCGGCGGATACTACAGCTCGTACAGTGCTTCGAGCGGTGGATCTTCCGGTGGTTCGAGTGGCGGATCCTCGGGTGGTTCATCCGGCGGTTATTCGGTTTCCTACGCTTCGAGTGGTAGTTCGGGCGGGTCATCCGGCGGACGTGTTGGACCAATCCGTCGATTGTTCGCAAAGATGCACAGCAACCGCAGTACGGGTGGAAGCAGTGGCGGAAGCTCGGGCGGATCGAGCGGCGGCTATGTCGCTAGCCACAGCAGTCATGGCAGCTCGGGCGGAAGTTCCGGTGGCAGCTCCGGTGGACATCACGTTCACTACGCAAGCTACTCGATGAGCTCGGGTGGATCTTCGGGCGGCTCGTCCGGCGGCGTGATTTACGGTCAGTACTCGAGCCCAATCGTCAGCCCGATCTCCTACAGCGTTGACGCTGGCTACGAATCTCCGATTATCGAATCGGGCTACGAAACGTATTCCACACCGATCCAAGGCACGGTTATCGACGGCAGCCACGACTCGGGTGTTAGCGC
>CAXBHV010001289.1:0-2700 GCA_963974855.1 uncultured Rhodopirellula sp.
GATTTTGTCTCACCAGTATCAACGTCGTTTTGGATTTCATCCACAATTGCATCAAACCACGATTTCAAGCAGGCCAAACCGCAAAACGATAAATCAAATTGGCCGCCTGGTAGATCGTTAACGACCCGAATATCCGCAGTGTCAGACATGTCGGTTTGCGTGCCGTGATATCCAACGTTCATGAACGCCAAATGCCTCGAATCGTCAGAATCATCATGGATGCTATTTCGCCGTGACTCGTCCAGAAGCAATGCGCCCGCTGAAACGTATGCGACGCCATTTGAGATCGGCCCTGCACAGTGAAAACATGTGCCAGGGGGTTTAGAGCTTGACTTAGTCATTAGTCCAGCGAGACGCTGCCTTTGATCCACCAACGGAAGGTTTTTACGACACCGCCCAAAACGAAGCGAGCGATGCCTGAACTACGAGAAATTCTACCAATGCCAGCCCGCGTGACCAACCAAGGAAGGTGTGCCGAAGGCCTAGCGTAAAAACCATGTTAGCGGACACTGTCCATCATCAATCATCGTTTGGTCCACGATAGATGTCATGTGCATTGGCGTCCCAATCGCAAGATGCCAAGCCAACGTCTACAAGGTCACGGATGCTGGCATCGTAGTCATCCACAAACCACACTAGATGGAGCCAAGAACCAAAGCTGTCCGGATCATGGAGTGGCGTCGAGTTGAAGCCAGCAACACAGATGTATCGGAGCCACGTGTCGCCAATGACGTGAAAGTCACTAACTGGAAAGACACGGCGAACAACCGGCAGCACTTTGTCGGCAAGCGATTTGTGAGAATGGTCGACCCATGAGTTGGTTTCACCGGTGAAGAAGCCAGTCAGAACGACTTCGCGGCCTGTTGAGAGCTTGAATTCCAATACGCCGGTGTCCGCTAACGGAAGGTTTTTACGTCACCACCATAAACGAAGCGAGTGATGTTTGAATTACGAGAGATTGTACCAACGCCAGCCCGCGTGACCAACCAAAGAAGGTGTGCCGAAGGCCTCAGCGTAAAAACCATGTTACACGCCCCGGGCCATCCGATCAGACGTTGGAGAGCAGTTTCTGATAGCCGATGAATTCGTTTTTCCAGTCACCGTAGCAACCGGCCAGATTGCAATCGGGGCAACGGCAACCGACGTACAGCCACCGAACGTCCTCGGAGTCGGCGTAAAGCGCGACACCAAGGGTGATCTCGAAGATGTCGCCGCCGCAGGTGCACTCGGCGATGTAGATTTCGGCCTCATCGAAGTAGTCCTCGGAGTCGGCCATGCCGAGTTCGCCGCCGCAGGATTGGCAGAATCGGACTGCTACACCAGCGTTCTCGTCGAGGCCGAGTTTGAACGTGGTTGCGCCGCAATCGCAGTGCGCATCAGCGAAGTGCTCGGCGACGTAGCCATTCAGTTTACTGTAGCGGACGAGTTCAGAGCGGATGTCTGCCTGTGAATCAGCGAACGTCTGGTTGTTTTCGCGTCGAATCGCCATATCGCTAGGGGCGTGTAACGGAGTTAGGTACGACTCGGTGTCGTACTTTATGGGAAGGAGACTCCACGCTGGAGACTCGTTTTTAATTGCCTTGATTCTAATCCATGTTTTGTTGGCGAGGTACAGTTCGTTGCTGCAGATTCTATCGGTTTGCAGAATGAGTTTTGGATTCCCCGCTGCCCTCCGTGCGAATTCGCAGCCAGGTTGTTTGTTGCAACGACAGTATTTTCTCGCGTTTTGAGCTGCAACGTCAGGGTGCAATTCGCTACTGTGGCACGCGTTGAGGGAGTCTCAAATACCGGCCGGTGATCTGCATTTGCAACATTTTAAAAAAATTGGCGGTGGCAAACCGCTCTTGCTGCTCTCGTGTGAGCCAGCGGAGTGATTCGCTCCACTGCTCCTCAGGCGGAATCGAGAGAGTCACAAATCCTGATCGCTCCATCGTTGCGATGATGCCGGTGAAATAGATCGGACGATCCCCGTTCTGCACGGCGATCGTGACCCGGCTCGACAACAATTCGCCTGCCGAATCGTACTCGGGTTTGAAATGCTGAGTCGCGGAGAATGTTGGCGTGGTGCCAGTCACTTCCTCACGACAGGAACGGATCCAAAGCAATTTTGACAGCCGAATGTGGGACAGCCGAATCGTCGCTCTGATTTTATTCGTCTGTCCCTATATTCGCCTGTCAGGAATTACTCGTCGCTACCTATACTCTTGCACGCTCAACGGCGGGTCGCCGGTCACACCTGTTAATTTTCACGAGGTTTAGGGAGAGACTGTCGATGAAACTGTTTGCTGCGAGTGAATGAACGCTATCGGCTTGGAAAGCCGAGCGACAATCGAGTGATGCTAGGGCTCTGGTCCCTTGGGAAGCAACTCTTAATCTTAATCCCGCCCAGGATCGTGCTTGGCGTTTGACACGCAAAGTCGGCTGGTGGGGCGCTGGTCACTTCCTCACGACAGGAACGGATCCAAAGCAATTTTGACAGCCGAATGTGGGACAGCCGAATCGTCGCTCTGTATTTATTCGTCTGTCCCAATATTCGTCTGTCAAAAAACGCTCGTCGCTACATAAACTCTTGCACGCTCAACGGCGGGGTACCGGTCACACCTGTTAATTTTCACGTGATTACGGAACGATTGCCGATGAAGCGGTTTGCTGCGAGTGAATGAACGCTATCGGCTTGGAAAGCCGAGCGACAATCAGGTG
>CAXBHV010001290.1:0-2696 GCA_963974855.1 uncultured Rhodopirellula sp.
CAAATATTCGCGTGCCGTGGCGCTGGTCAGATCGGGCATCTTGTCCGACAACAACGTGGTCTTCATCGACTCGGTCGGCCATTGTTCATAGAACGGGCCTTCGATCTTGTACTGGGTGACGCGAATGCCGGGACCGCGAAAGGGACCAGCAAAATCCGAATTTTTGAACTTGGTTCTTCGCAGCGCTGCTCGAATCTGCACGATGGGTTTCGAGGTTCCGTTCGCCATACGAAGGTAGGGGTAAAAATCTCGGTCAATCCAAGTTTCGACCGTAAATGTCTGCTCTTTGTCGTAGATCAGCGGAAATGTCTCGATCGTCTTGCCGAGTGCATTGACTCCGGTTCGCCGTGCAGAGACCACCCCAATCGCCAACTTGGGCGGCTCATTCTTGGGAACAAACTTGACGGGGTACTGGTCCTCGTCGACGGCCGATGCGGTGACCGTGATCCGATACCGACCCGGGATCTGGCAGTTTCGCGTTGCCTTGCCGTCGACGATTTTGGAGTTACCTCCGATTCGAAACGTATAAAAATCCTTGCCTTGGTTTTCATATCTTCGCGACGCCCCGGTGAGCTGCCGCATGGGAACCTCGAACACTTTCGGCTCAGGTTGTTTGGCATCCATTGTGAACAAGGCTTGCCACAGCGCGGCCTGGGCGGCTTCCATGTATTCAAACAGTGATTCGTCGGACATCACCAACGACGTCGCGTTCGTGTCGAAGCCTTCGTTCACGTTGTCATCGTAGATATAGGAACTGGCGTCAAAGTTGCCATCATTTAGCCCCAACAAATCGCGAACCGTATTTTGATACTCACGCTTGTTGAGCCGCCGCAGGCCACCCAGATTTTCACTTGGCGATTGTTTGGCAAGATCGAGCACTTGTTTCGCTAACGCGCTGCGCTGTGCGGCTGAAGGTTGGGGTTCCTCATCGGGAGGCATCAACCCGCCAGCAATTTGCTCATAGATCTTCGTCAGCAACTCTGTATCGGCGCTGGACAATTGATCCAAACGCACGTCGCCCTCTTGCTCGTCCGCATTGTGACATCGAACACAGTGCTGGCCGATCATCGGTTCGATGGTTAAAAAGTCATCTGCATCGATCCGTGTCGCTGTGAACAAAAGAAGGGCCGACGCCAACCACAAGATCGAAGGGTGCAACTTCGGTTTTGTAGCGTGGCCTGCAAGAGGAGTCCGGTGATCGGGAGAGGTTTTTCTGCACATCATTTTTAAGAGAGGCTAAACGTTCCGGTCGCACCATTGAAACTTTCAATCTCGACACCAAATTTCTGTAGCATCGTGGTGTAAAGATTATTCAGTGGCGTCGAATCGCCACCGGGGGTCTTGCAGTCGACATGGCCTTGATGCCGGAAACCACCGCCAGCCAAGATAATTGGCAGATCTCGATTGCTGTGACGAGCGGCGTCTCCCATGCCGCTGCCAAAGTACACCATCGTTTTGTCCAATAGCGTGCCATCGCCGCGGTTGCCCAACGGGGAATCTTTCAGCCTCTGGACAAACCGAGCCATTTGTTGAATATAAAAATTATCGATGATGCCCAATTGTCGAAGGATGTCGGGACGATTGCCATGATGGCTGAGCGAGTGATAACCGGTGGAAACGCCATCGAGTTCGATCATCCGATTGTGCATGCCAAATCCAGCAGTGAACACACGACTCGAGTCCGATTGAATGGCCAACAGGATCAAGTCGAACATCATCGGTGAAAGAAACTCGTAATCTTGGCCTGAGTGCGGATGTCCCTCGGGTTGGTAGTTCACCTTTGGCTTGGGAACGTTTGCCCAGCGTTGCATGCCCTGCAATTTTGTTTCGGCATCACGAATCGCCGTCAGATACTCTTCCAATTTTTGCCGATCCGCCGGGTTGGTCCGACGTGCGAATCGTTTGGCTTGTTCGCGAACCAGATCCAAGATACTGCCCTGTTCCTGAATCCGTAGCTCACGCTCTTTGATCGCGGCAGCCGAATCGGGCACGAACAGTTGGTCGAACATGTCACGAGGATCCCCCAGTTCGCGGACCCGGATTCCCGAGGATGTCCACGAGGCATTCATTCCGCCGCCCACGGCAACGTGCATCGACGGAAACCGCGTCTGGTAGCCTGCGTATTCGGCCGCAAGCTGGTCCATCGAAACGACGTTCCCACCGCGAATTCCAGTCAGAAACGTCGAGATGCCACCATGGCCGGAAAAGATCGCCGGATGATCCATGTTGGAACAAACGGTGAATTCGCCACGCAAATTTTCCAGCGGCTTGAGCGTCGGGGTCAGTTCGAAATTCGCCCCTGTCGATTTTGGAAAGAACGCTTTGGGATAGATGCCTAGAGTCGGGCTAATGCAAACCATTCGCATCGCATCGCCGTCGTCGTTCCTGCCAGCCGGGGCGGCAACCGATTCCATCATCGGCAGCGCGATCGTGATTCCTGCGGCCTTCAAGAAGGATCGGCGGGCTGGTGGCGAACTTGACAAGGATTTCATGGTTTCGTCCTTCCGTAGCGACAAGGTCGCCATCGAATTAGCGGCAATACAAACTCATCCTATCTACTTTTGGATGAGAAAAAACCAACTTTTGCGACATATGACTAACGAATTGCGTCCCGAATCTCGTGCGAAGCCGCTAAGCATCGTCGGAGTAATTACTGACGTAGCGGAACTCGTCAAGAGTTTCGACCAGCCTGGAAA
>CAXBHV010001291.1:0-2693 GCA_963974855.1 uncultured Rhodopirellula sp.
CGACTGCGTCGAGTCCCAAAAACGCGTAGGCAACCAAGCCCACCACCACCGGCGTCAATATGCCAACGGTATCGTGCAAACCGCATGGCAACGCCAAACAATAGAGCAGTACGGTGCGATGAGTCAGGACGCTGTACGTGAAGGGGATCGGTGTCGATTTGATCCGCTCACATCCGCCTTGAATTGACAACATTTCGGTCAAATTCGTGTGCAGCAATGGGACGTGATAAACATTCAGCCAACCGTTTCGCCAGGCACGATTGATTTGCTGGGCGATACCGTTTGCCACTGCGGCGGGCACATTCTCGTGCGACAAATAGACATCGGCTGGATCTCCGTCAGGTAAATCATGGCGCAACTCGTCCGCTGGGTTGCTGTCACGCAATCGATGCCGAAACGCGTTGATGTAGGCGATCAGTGATAAAACCATCTCGTGTCGGATTGTTTCAACATCGGGACTGGCGGATTTTGCATCGTATTCTCGGTCGTCGGTTTCGCGGGCATCTGCCTCAGGGTCGTCGATCAACGTCAAAATTTGCATTGTAAAGCTGCGACAGACGTTGACCATTCGTCCCCAAAGCTTGCGGCCTTCCCAATAGCGATCATAGGCCGCGCTGTTGCGAAACCCAAGAAAGATCGCCAGTGCCAGACCGATCACGGTGAACGGGGCGGTTGTCAGTGAATAAGCATGAATCGGATAGACGACTGAGATGGTTGTGATTACCACTGAGAATATAAAAACGACGGCCACCCTCGGCCAGATTTTTCCAGCGGTCGTGCCATGGATTGCGAAAATCATTCGCAACCAACTTGTCTTTTCCGTGATAATCATGATGTGTTTCTACAGGGAGCGGATATTTATCGCAAGGTTTGGATTTGCTTGAATCTCGCAATCGCTGCGGACACACTTTCCCCGGCATCGTATACCGCCGTGCCAGCAACCAAAATGTCAGCGCCCGCTTCGATGGTTTGTTTTCCCGTTTCAGGAGTGATTCCGCCATCGACCATTAGGCTACAAGACAAAGCAGACGAATCGATGCGTTGTCGAAGCTGTAGTATTTTCGACAAGGTAGCTTCAATGAAGAATTGACCGCCGAAGCCGGGGTTGACGGTCATGACCAGCACTATGTCCAAAAATGGCAATATCTGATGGACGGTCATCACTGGCGTGGCGGGATTGATCGCCACACCGACTTGGCAACCGAGCGAGCGAATCAAATCAACAGTGCGATGCAAATGAGCGTTGCCTTCGACATGCACCAATACGCCGGTTGCTCCCGCGTCAATAAAAGGTTGAATCAATGGATCGGGACGCTCAATCATCAGATGCACGTCGATTGGCAACGAAGTCGACCTGCGAACCGCGTCGACGATTTTCGGATTGAACCCAAAGCTCGGTACAAAGTGTCCGTCCATAACATCGACATGAAACCGATCCGCGCCCGCCGCTTCAGCCTGTTGGACTTGCTCCGCCAAATGCGTCAAGTCAGCGGACAGGATTGAAGGAGAAAGCTGGATACGGGGCGTCGACAAATTGTTTTGATTCAAAGTCACTGATTTCTGCCAATGTTCTGCCAAAACTCAGTGTGTCGAATCCAAGGACACAACACGACGCCGACGTAGGCAAGCAACAGCAATACGAATGCCGCAAGCCATAGATTGCGTTCCTTGGCGCGTAGGGTCGATAGCAAGTACCAGATAAAGAAGTACCATGCAATACCCTCCAAAACACCGATCAGTAGATGCCAAGTTGACACGTGAGTCTCCTGGATAAATGATTTTTGCTACAGCCAATAGGATTGGCGACCGTAGAAATCGTACAAGCGTTCTTCGTAACCCCGGTTGACGGGTTGGCCAGTATAATATTCGGGCGAATCCTTGATGGCCTGCCGCGTCAGGTTGACCTCAACCGTCTTGTCGGTCCACGAAATTGCTTCAATCCAATCAGGTGCAATCAATACCTTTCGCGCTGGCAACCAATTTTTGGTGTCGATTACTAAATAACGAACGATCCAAGTCTCATCGTCGATAATCAATTCCTCGACATGACCGATATCCCCGTCAGTGGCCTGAATGTAATAACCATTGACCTCGCTGGCACTGCGGAGATTTGATAGCCTGTCTTCGATTTCGTGTTGCTTCTCGTGAGGCACGACGGAGGCAGGGGGAAGCATCGCGGCACCACCGGCCCAATAAGCAGGCCAGTCGTAATGCGCGGCCAACTCAAGTTCCATCTGGCGCGAAACCGGCTTCTTAAAATCAATCTCCGGGCCTGATTCGACTTGCTGTTGAGTCATTTTCACAGCGGCGTTTCGCGTGCCCCAGTTGCGTGCTGTGATCGCTGACGGAGAAACCAAAACCCGGCGACCGGAAAACCAACCGCCTGTATCGACAACCAGATAGCGAACCGTCCAATCATCGTCACTCAGGAAAACATCTTTCAACGTCCCAATCGAATCGTCCGTGCCCTGAAGTTGCGTTCCATCGAGTTGGCTGAATGCGATTAACATAATTATCTCCCTGGTTGAAACCGATGCCTGCGACGGCGTCGATCGGCCTAATAGTCGCCGAACCGCTCCGCCGGTTCGCCGTATATATTCAGATCGGCGGAGCGATCGGGCGACTCTTACTTTTCGCTCGGTCCTGGGCTTACTACCAATAGACTCCGAAGTTACCCAATTGGATTCCTGGAC
>CAXBHV010001292.1:0-2691 GCA_963974855.1 uncultured Rhodopirellula sp.
CGACCGACGAATCTGGCTCAGTCATGTTCCGTTATCCAAAATCGGATCGTATTGGTGCGATCGTGGCTTGGAAAGATCACTTGGGACTGGACTACCGAGTCTATGCACTGCCACGTAATCAACGCTCCGACATTCTTGCGAAAGTGCCGGAGTTCCCAGAGGAGAGCGGGGAAACCCTGCGACTCGAAGGCGCCGAGCCACTTCGAGTCCGCATCACGGACGACAAAGGGAAACCGATTCCCTCGATTCGAAACTACGTTTGGCTGCTGCAAAAAGACAGTGAAGCGAATCAATTAAACCTTAGTTACTTCTCCGAACCACTTTCGGAGTCAACGGATGAAAATGGCGAGTTGACTTTTAATTGGATGCCGGCCTGGCAAACCAAGAAAATTCAAATCTGGCCATCGTCCGACGATTTCGTTCGCACGCGGGGAGTCTATGATCCGGAAATCGGTGACGGTACGTTTGAGATGCAATTGGACCGTTTGGTACCAATTGGCGGAAAAGTTACCGATGCCGATGGCAGCCCCGTAGCAAACATCACCGTGGCGGCTCGCGGTGCCGGTTACACAATGGATGATGACTCTGGAACCGCAACGACGGATGACCATGGCAACTATGAAATCCATGTTGCCCCTGAGCAAATTTATCTTGTCACCGTGAAAGATGCTCGGTGGGCCGCCGCTCCGCAAACCGGTTTCGCCGTTCGTGCAAATGAGCCGGTCACGAACAAGGACTTCGTTCTTCGCGAGGCGACGCGAGTGTTTGGGACGCTGACGGACGAGAGCACGGGCGACCCAATCCCCGACCAACGTGTGATCGTCTACCAATATGGTACCGATCTCAATTCGCTGGAGGGTGTGGAATTAAGAAACACTGACAATTCGCGTCGCTGGGTCCGACCGATGCTGTTTTACGATCAAACCACTGATCAGGACGGACGTTTCGAGTTTGCATTGGGCGATGGCAGTTTTGACATCCGGCCCCCAACGCAGAGCAAGGCGGACAAGTTTGAAATTGCCGGTCAATCCGAGTTGGAAATGAACGTCACCACGGTGGTTCGCAAGGAGGTGGAATTGACGGGCAAGGTCACCGCTGCAGCGGAGGGCGAGCCGGTCGCATCCGCGATGCTCCAAGGCGTCCCCCAAAGCTTTCTTGGACGCGACTGGCAAGCAAAGAGTGCAGCCGACGGAACCTTTCGCGTGATGCGTTACAAGGAACCGACTTATGTTCATGTCAAAACTCAAGACAACACACTTGCTGCGGTTGTAATTGTCGATCCTGAACAAACAACGCTCGATGTCAGCCTTCATCCGACCGGTTCCATCTCTGGACGTTTACTGGCGGATGACACGGAACTGCCAATGCCGAATCAGAAAATCAACTACGGCATTGATGTGCCCTCCGACACTGGCCGAACGTGGAGCACACGGTTCGGCAGCAGCGTCACCACCGACTCCGAGGGACGATTTTCCATCGACGGACTGGTGGGGGGACAGGAGTATTCGGTCAACCTTGGCGTTACCGAGGAAGGTTTATACCGCTCGCTACCCAAATGGAAGGTGGAGTCAGGCGAAACGCTGAACTTGGGCGACGTGCAAGTTCCACCGCCCCCGAAGCGGTATGTTCCACCAACGTTGGAAGAACGTATTGCCGGTGCGTTCGCGGTGAAGGGAACGCCAATGGAGCGTTACGAACGAGCACTCAAGCCCATCAAGCTTGTCAATCAACATCTGCTTGTCGTGTTCGGACGGAGTGCCGACCCACGCATCCACCAGCTGATGCAGATTCGTTATGAGGACAAAGACTTTCGCGAAATGCGGGACGAGTTTTTATTCATGGCCATTCCAACTGGCGGAGAAAAGCAAAAAGCGGCGATGGCGTTAGCGAAAGAACTCGATGAATCGATCGATGGAAAACGCGGAGAGTTCTTACTCGTCATTCTTGATTCTGATGGGCAAAAGGTGGCGACGGTCGACTCGGACGCGGTGTGCGATGGCGACGAATTATCGAAGGAAAAACTGTTTAAGGTTTTAGGCAATCATCTGACTCAAAGGATTGACGCCCAAGCACTGCTCGAAGAGGCATTGGCCAAAGCAAAAACAGAAAACAAACGTGTGATTGTGCAAGAAACCGCAACATGGTGCGGCCCGTGCCATCGGCTATCTGGTTTCCTGAAGGAAAATCGTGAGTGGGAGGAAGACTATATCCTGGTGAAGATGGATCACCGCTGGAAGGGTGCCCGAGAGATCATGAAAGAAATTCGCGATGGAGCCGAGGGAGGCATCCCGTGGTTTGCAATTCTCGATGCGTCGGGCAAGAAGCTGGCCACGTCGAACCACTCCGAGAGCGGAAGCAACATCGGGTTCCCATCAAGCGAAGAAGGGCAAGCTCACTTCGCCGCAATGTTGAACCAAACACGTCAACGGCTTAGCGAAGAAGATGTCGCGAAGTTCGTAAACAAACTCGCGAGCCCGAACGAGGCTGAGTGACAGCGGAAAACGAAGAGATATTAAAGGACCGGCTTATTACCGCGTTGATCAGGGACAGAGACGCAGTAACATTCGCTGGGGTTCGAGCAGGGCCGCTCAAACTTGGTGTTGTCGCCGGATATTGGGAGTGAGTTTATCTTTCGTCCGATACTGCAGTTACCTCTCCACCGACGAAGTCGGGGGAGAGGTCGAGCACGCC
>CAXBHV010001293.1:0-2690 GCA_963974855.1 uncultured Rhodopirellula sp.
GAGGACAGACGGCTCGATGAAATTGCAGCGTCAACGGATGCAGAGCAATCGCTTCATCCATCGTCTTGTCGGGGTGGATCGTAAGGATTCAGTTCTTTCTTGTGTTGAACCGCAGCTTCGTCAGAATCACGACGGTACTCGTTCCAGCTGCGCCAGCAAGCAGTGAAGGTAACGACAGTCGCAACCACCATATAGGACAGCAGGAATGGCACTGGTACTTCCAAGAAATACCCCAAGAAAAGCACCATCCCGCTGACAGTCAATAAGCTTTCGGCTGGATAGTCGTTGAGGCATCGTTGAAACCGCATGATTCGCCTGTCCTGTCTTGAGATCGATTCCAATTCTAGCAAAGTGATCGTTCAGAAGGTGAACAACGGTCATCGTATTCTACCGTCGAAGATTCTCATCCAAGCTCAGTTCTTCCCGGCGAAAACACGCTCTTTTGAAATGACCAACCGCAGCAGTCAAGGAATAATTTGGTTGGCGTAGATTGAACTGGTTGATAATGCCTTGCGGGGAAAGATCCAGAAGTTGTTGCAACGGTTCTCCAAAAGCCCCGTCACTCTCGACGAATTTCGCAACCACAAGCACTGCTGTGGGTGGCTCGGCGAGATAATCCCAGAATTGATTCCCGGGATTTGCATCTCCCACCAAAACACCTTTTGGTGCGACAACACGAAACGCCTACGATTTGGGGGAAGTGGCAGAACGATTCTGTGACGTTTGTGTCATACGTCGTAATCAAATTGCCGCCTCGTCCACGTTGCTACGCCCGAGGAGAACAAGATGGCGAAGAAGAAATACGAATCCCGATTTTGTAGGCCGGCGATCCGACCTTTGATCGAACACTACGGTATCGGAGGTGTGCACCCGGAGTGCGAAGCAGTCGATGAAATTAGCCCTCGTGACTTCGACCTGCTTGTGGAGTCAATAAGTAGGCGAGGGCTGTTGCGTCCCATTCTGATCGACGACGATGGGATGCTGATTGACGGTCGGTCTCGTCTTAGCGCCTGCCATCTATTGGGAATCGAAATACCGGATGATCAAATCGAAATTACCGATAAGTCCCTTGGTTCCATCATCGAACGGAATACTGCAGCACGCAACCTCACAAAGTCTCAGTACGCGATGAAATCTGTCCAGGTGTTGGCGGAAGAACGTGATGAAGCAAAACAAAGAAGAAGAGATGGTGGCGAGAAAGGGCGTGCAAATCGTGCAAAATTGTTTGAGTTGAATGCTTTGCCAGGCAACTCACATCGTCGTCGTCATCCGAAGGCACTTGAGATCGCAGCGAAGAAAACAGGTGTCGCTCGAAGTGACCTTGTCGCCGCCGAGCAGCTCACGAAACTCGCCCCTGAAATTGCGGCGGATGTCAACAGTGGAGTTTGCTCACTCGACGAGGGGTGCAGAAATGCAGGTGTCCGTAAAAGGGCGAAACGACGGTCAATGAAAAAAAGGACTGCCTCGTTTGGCAGCTATACGAAGGGGCCAATCGTG
This sequence comes from uncultured Rhodopirellula sp., assembly GCA_963974855.1. Lineage (GTDB taxonomy): Bacteria > Planctomycetota > Planctomycetia > Pirellulales > Pirellulaceae > Novipirellula. Next base: position 1,498 of record CAXBHV010001293.1, read on the forward strand.
TTTTGGGCCGTTGATTCTCTTATCCGGGACGAGCCCACAGGAGTTCGCGAAGTCCAGTGCGGCGAGGTCATGGTTTTTAGTCATCCGCAAGTCAGTTTCCAGGTTGTTGCGTATCCACGGCGGACGAAATGGGTTGTACGTGCGACAGATGGATCGAAATTCCTCCGAGTTCCATCACGGGAGTCCGCCAGAACAATTTCCAGCCTTTGGATTCAGAATGGCAGGGACGCTGCCTCTCAGTTGCTCAAGCAAAAGTCGTTTTGGCGACAAGAAAAAGAAAGATGCGACAAGCAAAAAAAGCCGTTGATTTGCATATCGTAGTCGCATGCCGTCTCTCGGTGGATTGGAACAATCTCTGGAAACCGCCCGCCGCTCGGTAGTTTCCGCTGCAGAGCAAGGGGGTAAAAACTCTCTTCCTAATTGGCCTATCAATTAGGAGCTTTGAACAGCAATCTGACGCATTGCCTTGCAATTCACCTGGAATTGCTCCAATTCCAGGCTTATTTGAGGAGGCGTTGCTTGGGGCAAACTTTTTTTGAGCTTCAGTTACTGATCAACAACAATGAAAATCACCGCGAATCACGGTGTTTCAGAAGTGAATTGCATTGACGATTCACGTTTTTACGGCGGGCCAAGCTAGCCACTTCGCTGTTTTAACGAGTTTAGGTCTAACCGCTCCTTGGGGAGCGTATCTGAGGATTCACGTGTCCTCCCAAGCGAAGAGGGACGACATACTGGACAACGTCTTGAAATGTTATTTGGATTTGTTTTCAGGTTCTTGTCGATGCAACCCAGGGAAGTTTGATTGGTGTCAGACGCCCACAGAGATCCTTCCTGTCCAATCACCTGATCCCCAGATTTGATCCTGGGCATTGGTGCTTAGTGCCAGTGCCCATTTTGCTTCGTGCAAGGTAACACACACGCAAATCGCTCAAGGACTCAATGCCTTTTTCGTATGCTTCTGGATCACTCTTAAGCTCGCGATGCTTCCAGTAGGTGCGTTTCGTAGGAATGCTAAAGCATAAGGATCGTGACTGTTTAGCCGCTATCTGTGTTGCACTATTGGGACATCAGGCATGGGACAGGGGGACGACGTGAAGTGATCTCCGGCCCGCGTCTTTTGTGTCCTGTTGCCATTGTCCGTCGCTACCCCACCGATTGACGTCGCAAAGCCAGCAAGTGCTGAAGCGTGT
>CAXBHV010001294.1:0-2690 GCA_963974855.1 uncultured Rhodopirellula sp.
CGATACCGGCGCTCCTGATCGGATTGCAAACGACCGAAGTGCTGCCACCGGATGCGGAACCAGCGTCAGCGATGATGGGGCACGGCACATCCGCGGGATCATCTTTGCTCTTTGCATTGATTTCCAAAATCGCTCTGGGCGATCAGCTTCAAGACGGTTACTTGCTGCAACTCAGCCCGCTCGCATTTGCCGGATGGCTAGGCTTGTTGGTCACAGCCCTGAACCTAATGCCGATCGGTCAACTCGACGGAGGGCACATGGCCCGAGCGATGTTCGGACGGCGAGTCGGAGAAACGATCAGCAGTGTCGGAATGTGGTCGCTATTCCTGCTGGCGATCTTTGTTTGGCCCGGCCTGCTGTTCTTCGCCTTGTTCATCTACTTCATCGCCGGACGAGGAACACCGCCGCTCAACGACATCACACCCATCAGTCCTGGTCGCCGCTGGATCGGCTACGCAACCTTTGTGATCCTGGCACTAATTCTGATCCCACTGCCCCACAAGTTCTGGCAGGCGGCAGAAATTTACTGCCCGTATTTGTAGCAAAGAACTAGAAGCCGCAGGGCGACCAAGAGAATGCGAACCAAAGTCGAACTACTAGACATTGGCGGGGAAGGACGCCACGAGAATGCTTGGAACCTCAATCCTCGATCGCTGAAAACGCTCGGGCGGAACAAGGGCGTTGCCATCCCACGTCACATCCTCGGCCGGGCTGAGCGCATTCCGTTGCCCGATCGCAGCGTTCAGCAGATCATCATGGAGCGAACTCCTTTGCGACGAGCGGCCGTCCTCGAGATGATTCGCGTGGTCGTGCCCGGCGGCACGATCATTCTTCGACACTACGCCGATAGCCGCCGCAACCCGCACGTCATGGCTCAACAATTGATTGACGCCGATTTCTTAGTGCAGCAAATCAAAATCGGACGTCAGGAGTTGCAGCAAACTCGTTTCATGAACGTCGGTCAGGCAGGGGTGACTCGAAGCCATCGAACTAGATCGTGCTCCCCGACTTTCCTTGTTGACTACTCAGTTCAGACGGGAATTGTCAAATCCCCAAAGTGTTTTTCCGAGTTCATCGAGTTGTTCAAGTGCGATCTCGGCCGATTTGATGAACTGCACTGCGAGCTTTGCAGCAGACTTGATTTCCGCGAGAGCGCCATGCTTTAGATCGTCTTTTGCAAGCAGCAAACATCAACAAGTCCCGCAGCTCGCCGTAGGTGCTCAGCCGTCTCTTCGACTTCAGCATATTCTTCGATTCCCGCGAGGCCGCCTTCGATTGCGTCGATGTGTTCGACGATGTCCACCAGCATGTCCTGCGTGATCAAATCACCATTGTTCTCGGCCAACTCATCTCGCAGATTGATGACGAGCATGCCCAACTCCTTGCGGCAGCCCTTGATAAACATTGCAGCTTCTTGCAACGGGCTAAGATCGCTTGGTGCGGAAGCCTGTGCGAGGAAGTCTACCACTTGGATGCGCAGTGTGGTCAGAATTTCCGTGTCTGTAATGATCAGTCCACATTCAAAATTTTCAGCACTTGCTTCGGAGAAATTCGAGGACCCGACGTACCCAACCGTATCCGTCATAATGATTTTGGAATGATTGGACGGATTGAAAAAAGACTCGATCGAATTCCCCGATTCCGTTTTCTCCAGCATCCGTTGGTACTGCCGAAACTTCTTGCGAAATTTGGTTCTCAACTCCCGTTCGGAGTACCCAAAGTAGCGATCGAAGCGGCTGGGCACATTGGTAATGACGCGGAGATCAGCATTTCCCAAGCTTTGAAGCTTCTGCTGCAGGTCACCAGACTCGTATCCCAAGTTATACGTGACAACATCAACCCACGACGCACTATCCATCGAATCGAGCACTTCCGCGTAACCAAATTCGTTCTTCGATAGTACTATCTTCAAACCGTCAATAATTGGGACTTCAATTTTCATTCGGTGGCCAGAATGTTTAGCTTAGAATTGATTCGTTCGTGTGACACTAGATCGTCCAATCTATACAGTAAGTCATCGTGCGCTTCGGTGCGACACCCACATCCATTTCAGTTTCGACGTCGGACGATTCGCATGGGGCCGATGATGTAGGAGGGGTTTTGCCGATGGGCGATTGCGGCGGCTTGTTGGCTGTCGGTTGCCGGAACCACGACACTCAGTGGCCTTCCATATCCTCCTGCCTGTGGATACATCGTGACCTCCCAAAGGTCAAAGAGACCGGCGTCGTAGGCTTGTAAGTTCAACTGCAACTGCTGTATCTGCCTCGCTCGCATTTGCTGTTGTTCGTACACGCGTGATTGTGCTTGTAGAAGGAACGACTCTTTCTCCTTCTCCTCGTAGTCCTCCTTCGCGGCCAGCCAGCGATCCCAGCCCGGCTTGAGCATCGCAAATGATTCGTCGGTAAAGAGGAAGAATGGAACACAGTATAAATTTTCGTCCTCCAACTCGATCATCACTCCGGCACACTCAAACGTGCGTGGTTTGCCTCGCTGTCCGCGCGCCCAGTCCTCGAGTCCCTTTTCGCCGTCAATTTCTTCGGAAGTGAAGTGCTCGACCAGCTTCGGGATGATGGCGCGGTAGACGCCAGGCATCTTGTCGAAGCGTTGGTTGTTGACATAGACCTTCCCTAGCCGACGCTGAATGGTGACGCCGTGCTTGTCAAAACCGACGATTCGCCCGGGGAGTTTCA
>CAXBHV010001295.1:0-2689 GCA_963974855.1 uncultured Rhodopirellula sp.
AAATGCCGCTGTTCGGCGCAGGCCCTGGCAATTACCAGATGATCTACGAACGGTTCCGTGAACCCAGTGCGAATGAACAGATCGCGGAGCCCCATAATTTCTTCTTTGAAACATTGGCCAGTGGAGGATGGATCGCGGCGGGGTTGCTGATTTGTTTGGCCGTTGCCGTCGCTGCGTGCTGGCGATCGCGGCGGCAACAGTTCAACGAAGCCGACGGCAATGTTGGCCCGGCTGCCGAGCGATGGTGGAACGCAGCCCTTTTCGTGTGGCTCGGTGCAGCGGTCAGTTTTCTGCTGGTCTGGATCATTGGTTTTATCGTTCTACGTATTCCGGATATCGAAGCCGACCTGTTCGGCGTGCCGCTTTGCATCGCCGCGATGGTCGTGGCATGGAAGAACCTTCGCCGCTTGAGCGACCGCAATCTGCATTCACTCGGTGCCGCTGCGATCTTGGCGATGTTAGTGCACCTGTCGATCGCAGGCGGATGGACCGTGCCAGGCGTCGCCATTTGCGTCTGGCTAATGACCGCTGTGGTATGCCGAGCAATGTCCTCGTCGAACTCAGCCAATGGCGGCACGGCAAATACGGGCACGGCAAAAATTGGCACTGCAAATAGCGAAACGGGGAAATCCGAGCATCACGTTGCCGTTTCCGATCCGGAGTCCCACCATTGGCGAGAGCGGAAATGGAGCATCCTGGGATCCGCCGCCAGCGTGCTGCTGCTCGGCGGGTTGGTTTGGATGTCGATTTTGCCTGTCTCGCAACAGCAGCGGCTATTGAGCGAGGTTTCCAAATCGCGAGGAAGGACGAATTTCCAGAACATAGATGAATTGCTGACCCAAGCGATGGCGGCGGATCCGTGGTCCGCAGACGCTGTCCGCTGGCGTGCGGACGCCTACCGCTGGGAGATCGTCCGAGCTGCGGTGGACGATGACGCCGCCGGGCTCTCGCGGCGAAGCACTTGGCAATCGCTGGTCGAGCAAGCCAAGCAGCGAGCGGGGCAGGATCCGAGTGCCTATCGCGAACTTGGAACGGCACAATTGCACGTTTTTCAGCGTTTCGGACGGCAAGAAGATCTGCAAAATGCACTCAGCACGTTTGCCGAAGCAGAAATCTGGAGTCCCTCGAATCAATGGATGGCAGCTCAATTTGCCGAAGTTTTGCGTGCGGCAGGCGACTCGGCCCAGGCCACAGAAATGGCTCAACGAGCCCAATGGCTCTCGGGGCTTCGATTTTCGATGGACCGGATGTTAGAAAGTCAAATGATTCTCGAAGCACGGCCGATCGGTGTCCGAGCTGCGGCCGAGCCCAAAAGACGCCCTGCGAGCGAGTTATTGATGAACCAATTAGGGCAAACGGACGTACCGTAACCCATTCATTTTCAATCCTCCAACCATCCTCTCCCCCTTTTAGATAACGGTTGAATTATGAGCAGATTCTGGGTGCTTTTAGCCATCGTGGCGGTCGCAGGTTCCGTTGCCGGATGGGGGATCAATTACGCTGCGTACGGTCATCGCAAGGCTCAGATGGGCGAAATGGTCTACGGTGGCGATATCACTGGCAAAAACCTTGACGAATTCTACATGAACGTCGCTCAAGCCAAAAATCCCGAGGTCGAATTACCCAACGGAAGCACATACGACTTCGGCACCATGGCGCCGGGGACAAAAGGCGAGCACGTTTTCGTGATTAAAAACGCTGGCGAGGGTGACCTGAAACTCCGTTTGGGGGCAACGACGTGCAAATGCACCTTGGGAACGCTCGATAACGACGTGCTAAAACCAGGCGAACAGACCGAGGTTCGATTGGAATGGGACGTCAAAACAGATTCCAAGTCATTCGGCCAATCGGCACAGTTGCTGACAAACGATCCCAAACATTACGCGATCGACTTGAAAATCGAAGGCCGCGTCGTAGGTGATTTGGAAATGATTCCTGATGCGTTGACCTTTGGCGATGTTTCAGCGGATGAAACCGTCACGCTGACCGCCAAAGTTTACAGCTTCATGGATCCCCCGATCAAACATACAACATTCAAATTCAGCAGCGATGCGTTGAATGAATTGGCGGACATTAAAGTTGAGCCGTTTGAACCTTCCGAAGCAGACGGCGCGAGTTCATCGGCCATCCAGGGATTTGACATCACCATCACCATCAAACCGGGGATGAAACAAGGCGCCGTTTCGCAAAATGCGATGTTCGGCTTCGTACAAGAAGTTGCGAAATCCGATGCGGGTGACAAGGAAGAAGAGAAATTCTTGGTGACTCCGATCACGGGCAAAGTTGTCGGCGCGATCAGTATGATCCCCAACCCCAAGCTCACAGGCTCCGACGGTGGAAACTACATCTACGATTTCGGAGAAGTTAAGTCAGAAGGACCCTTTACGGCGAAAACCTTTGTTGTGCTAAAGGGTCAAGATCGCGACAATACAACTCTAAGCATTGAAAGTGTTGAACCGGAGGGGATTGTCGAGGCGACGTTTGGCGAAAAACTCGTTCGTTCGTCAATGACACTCTATCCGCTTGAAATCAAATTGATTCCGGGCCCCGAGGCGATCCAGCGACTCGGCCGCAACAAAGACGATTACGGCAAAATTCGAATTACCTCGGATAACGGTGAATCGGTCGGCAAATTGGTGGTCGGTGTCAAGTTTTCAATGGAACCAAAATAGTCACCCCGTTGCTTTTT
>CAXBHV010001296.1:0-2688 GCA_963974855.1 uncultured Rhodopirellula sp.
AAATGGATGCACGAATCGTCCTCACCAATTCGACGACTTGATCCTCCAACTCTCGCGGTTCGTCGTAATCACTGTCAGGTCGATGATGCACGTTCAGTTCGATCGCATCAGCACCGGTGTCTTGCAGTTCGCCAGCGAAGTCGAGCCAATTCCCATCGGTGCCACCATGGAGACTGGCAATGACGGGAATGTTGGACTGAACGCTGGCACGGTTGAGCATTGCGAGATAGGTTTCGACACAGGGAACCAAAGCCTTTCGCGTCATTCCGGTCATGCGATCGAGCAGTCGTTTTTCACGCTGGGTGGCGGAATCGCCATTGCGAATCCGCCACGCGATCACGTGCTCTTCAAACAACGACGGCAGTACGACAGCTCCCGCACCGGCACTCTCCATCGCGATGCGATTCTGCGTATTGGCGGTCAGCGGACAGGAACCGACAATGATCGGCGAACGAAGTTTTAAGCCGCCAAAGTTTGTGGATAGGTCGAGGGTCATGATAAACACTCCGTTGAAGAGAGGGGGGAAATCTCGGCAGATGTTGGCAACACGCAGCCAATGAATCTTCAAGCAAACAAGGTGTATTCCGAAGCGGCATCCCAGCGGATACCGGAACTCTGCATCTGACTAATGACGGGCGAGACAAAGCCTTCAGGCTTGATCGCCAAAACAGAACACTTCACATCGGACAACACCGATTCGGCAGTGTTGCCGATCAGGAGTCCGGACACGCCCGTGCGACACTGTGTTCCCATGACCAGCAAATCTGCTTTGACATGGTCGACGACTTCGCGAATCGTCTCGACCGCGTTACCTCGGTAGACATGGCGTCGCAGTTCAGGATGCTGCAACTTAATCTCTTTCAACAAATCATCCAAACGCTCACCCACGTTCGCTTCATACTCTTTGGCCATCGCGTCGACGATGACGTCGCCCATTTTGATGCGAAGCGGTTCCTCCATCCAAATGTTCCACGCACAGACGACGTGCAATGCAGCCGATTCACGCTTCGCGATAAGGCTGGCTTGTTCGAGGATACATTGATTGAGTTGTCGATTAACCTTGTCATCCGATGCTGCGTCGACCGCTGCAACAACGCAGTCAAACTGGCCATGCAGGTCGGGTTTCAACAGCCACACCGGACAGGGGCACAGTCGAAGCAACGACTGCGAAACACTTCCAAACATCCGATCGACGAGTCCGAATCCGTCCGCAGTCTTGATGAGCAAATCATGTTCACCCTGCACGACTTGACGGGCGGTTTCATAAGCGGGATCTCCGATCGTGGTCACAACATCCATCGCGACACCGGTATCACTGTAGTCGCTGGCCAAGTTCAGCAATCGGCGGCGCCGGTCGCTGGCAATGGCTCGCTGTAGTTCATCCGTTTCGTCGACCGCGCTGGTCAATCCCAGCATCGACGGCAGTGGCTTTACCACGTTCATCAGAGTCAGACTTGCTTTGTTCTCAATGGCAAGTTCAACAGCCCGACAACGCGCTGTTTCATCGGCGGCGGGATCAGTGTACAGCAGTATGTTTCTGAATGGTTGCATGATTGACGCTCCTGATAACGTGATGGCGGTGGTGTGAACCCCAATCCCCACCTTATGCAAACCGTGGTCCGCTGCTCGCTCGTTTTCGCGTTAAAAGCTCAATGGCTTGCGAAGTCGCAGATCACATCATCAATCCGTTGTTCAGGCGACTGATCGGTCGAGCGATCAGCGTCAATGACCGGATAGAGAGGCGTCAACCCAGGTTCCCGTTGGCAACATGATGTGACGCGTTCGATGAGCGCAAAAGTCGCTAATACGGGCTGAATGCCCATGCCACGGCAAACCATGGCCTGCTGGCACGAACGTTGCATTAGGAAACTATTAACGTCGCGTGATCCATCGTTGTCTCTATCAGATCCGCAATTTTCTCACTCAGATTTTCTCACTTAAGGGAGGTCCAATCATGTTGATACGAAATCCGGAATATCAGGCCCAAGATCGAGTTGAGAACAAATGCAGGCTTGATGAACCTTTCGTCGTTCACACGCCTCGTGAAATGCTGGTCGGTCAGTTCGCGTTGATGATGTTTTTGGTCATTGCGATCCTGCTACGGGCGATGGCATAAATACTCTCTTACGAAATCAATTTCACAAGGACGGTTGTGATGCGAAACGATCAATGGAGTCTCAAAAACGAATGGCTCAACCGATTTGCCGATGCATTCGTCCGCGAGACTCATCGTTTGGTGCAAGATGTCACGATTGAAACGGAGGAGAACTGTGTCGTTATTAGTGGCCGGTCTCGATCCTACTACGCCACGCAGTTAGCGATCCATTGCATTCAAACGTTCAACCACGAACACTCACTTTTACCAATGACAAGGCTATCGCTAAAAGTCAACGACAACTCACTTGAACTTTGTTTAACACACCCTGTCAATCATGTCCAAGTCGACCAAGCGTCAACGCAAATGAGCAACCATCGTTGCGAGTTCCGATTCGCTTGACGGCGAAAGATTAAGAATACCTGATTACGAAGAATAAAGCGGCATCTTGGATGCCCCGCAACACGACTTGGCCCAACTGTTGCAAAATTTTTTTCTCCCCCACACATACTGGAATTCACCACAATGGCTCGAAAGAAAACCATCACCATCACGGCGGCAGATCAAGAACGCTTGGGAGACTTATTCCTTGG
>CAXBHV010001297.1:0-2686 GCA_963974855.1 uncultured Rhodopirellula sp.
GGAATCGCGGATGGACGAGGGCTAGCCGCCGCGTTGATGTTGGGAGCGGTGGGGGTTTCGATGGGGACTCGGTTTGTTGCCAGTCATGAATGGGGTGGCGATTCGTGGGAGCAAACACCCCTGCTGGCCGCCGGCACGGACGACACGATTCGAACTGAAGTTTACGACCAAATACGCGGCGCGGAGTTTCCAAGCGGCATCGCCGATCGCGTCGTGCGAAACGCGTTCAACAGCAAATGGGATGGTCGGGCCAACGAAATCGACGCCTTGCGAACTGAATTGCAACACGAACTCGAAGTTGCGGCCAGACAAGGGGATCCCAGTGTGATGGATATCAGCGGTGGTGAGGCGGTTGGTTTAGTTCGTTCACTTAAGTCCGCCAAGACGATCATCGATCGTACTGTCGACGAGGCTGCGCGACTACTACGAGACAATGCCTCCAAATACGTTGATCCGATCGCCTGAGGCCGTTGTCACACTTGCGTCAAGTTTTACAGCGAGAGCAAAGAGGGAAGTTGGCTTGGGAATCAGGATAGACAGAAGGATTAACACGACAGAAAAATGAAAAAGCCCGGTACCGATCAGAGAATCTTTCTGTCGCACCAATATTTCTGATTATGTCTAATCGAATGTCGACTCCGGGAGGAAACGATGAGCGGCAGAAAGAACACTGGGGCTCGTCGCGATCCGTTCGGTTTGAGTCGTCCTTTTTGCTCGCTGCGACCGGGCGGCTTGCGCCGCACCGCTAAATAAACCGGCGTCATCCGACAGCGATTTGCTGGATGCACCCTTCTTAATCTTCTTCGGTTGATCGTGAGCGAGGGGGAGTTTGCGCGGTCGAGGTTTACAGGAAAATGAAAACGACAGGAAAATATAAAAGCCCCGTGGTGATCAGAGAATTTTTCTGTCTTTGGCTAATCGAACATCGACTGTGGGGAGAAACGGTGAGTGCGAGAGAGACTGCCGGGCTTCGTCGTTTTTCTGCAACAACTCTGCCTGAGAGATGTCCGGTTAAGAGGTGAGTGATGGAACCGGTGCTGGAGGGATCTTTGGCAAGATCCACTACAGGGCGGTTAGATGAACTGGTTTGCTAGGACTTGCATCGTTTCGCGTTGCCGCTTTTGTACGAATTGACGGGCCGCCTCGGTCTTGGCTTTCGCGGCGGCAAAGTCGCTGGCCATTGCGACGACAGCGTCGGGGATCTTTGCCGATTGATCTTCGTCGTCAAGATCGAACAACCAATCACCCAGTCCAATGTCTTGCCACATGAATCCTTTACTCGTTTGCTCGGCGAACCGGCACACGATCGCGGGGATGCCGTTGCCGACCGCCATGATCGGCGAATGCATCTCGCTGCCAAACAGTCCCGCACTGCGTACATAAACACTGAGCGCTTCGTTGGTCAGCCAAAAGTTCTCGCGCCACACCACTCGCGGCTTCACATCCGCAGGCAGCTTGTCGTACAAGTTTTCTTTGCCCACCTTCATCTGCGTCATGTCCTCGGGACAGAGCAGAACTTTCAAGTCGGTTTCTCGAACCACGCGAACGATCGCTTCGCGGATCGGAGCATGATCACGCTCCTTCATCGCTTCGTTATGTGCATGCCGCTTGGGATCGATGTCGCGTTTCTTGCTGGGGATCGTCCAGTACGGTGTGTACCGCAATCGCGACTGACAACACAAGAATTTGCCTTCTTCGAGTCCATTGGCTTCGAGGAACGCAGTGGCGGCGGCGTCGTCACGCAAATCACAAGCGAATGCACCGTCCGGCCCAAACTCCATCACCGGGCAATCGACGCCTTGTTCTTTTGCCAATGCCAACGATACCGAATCGCGAAAGAATACGAACTTGGCTTTACTGAGCAGTTCCTTGTCATCACCGGACAAGAATGAACCGTGAGTGATCCCGTACACGCCAAACGGTTTGCCGGTGTGTTTGACGTAAGCCGCGACATCGCGCGCGGCGACCAGTGAGGGGCCTGATCCGTGCAGCAAAAATTCGGACCATGTGATTGCGTCTTGCAGTTCGGCGCTAGACGCGGTGCCATCGCCGCGGATCGAGCCTTTTACGATTCGCAGGTTGGGAAATCGCCCATGTTCCATCGCCGCGACCTCTTCGGACAAATCGCCCGAAGCCCACAAGATGACCTCGGCGTCGGGCAGGTGTTTTTCGATTAGCGCCAGCACGCCGGGCGTATGAGCGATGTCGCCGATATTGACGACCTGCCACGACGAACGCAGCAAAATGCGAGGCCGCTGTGATTTAGCAGCGAACGCGGGGCTCGACAGCGATGTCGTCAGAGTCGCAGCCAATGTGGACTGCAAGAAAGTTCGTCGTTGGATCATGGTAGGTTACTTAATTTTAGGTAGCGAAAGTCGCGAAGACTTTCGGCAGAGAGATTTCGTATTGGGTAGCGGAACTCGTCAAGAGTTTCGATGCGGTCAGGATTAACGTGCTTCGTCAACAATCTGACAATTTAAGTGAAATGTAAATCGTAGTTGTGAGCCGTGGGTCGTGAGGCACCGGGTCATTTGTGGGACCCGGCCGCTCACGCGTCACGGCTCACTTGATCACCATTCTGTCAAGCGTCTCGGCGTGTTTGGTGTATCCGACGAAAGTCTTGACGACTTCCGATGCGGTCAGGATTAACGTAACTCGTCAACGATCTAACAATTCAAGTGAAATG
>CAXBHV010001298.1:0-2681 GCA_963974855.1 uncultured Rhodopirellula sp.
AACACTTCGGGATGTCCGGCGAGAAATTGCTGCTTTGCAAAGTCGATCGTTTCACGAACCGACAAGTTGTCAGGAAACGGTGGCATCGGAGCCACCGGTGGTGGCGTAGGGGGGGCGAAATTTAGCGTGCGAGTCACAGCGGGTGCCATCGCAGAATCTGATTCTGACGGTGGTTGTGTCGGTTGTTTGAGCTCCTTGCGCATTTGTTCATATGCCGCACGAGCCTGATTGCGGCTTTCCGGACTTAGGCGAGCAATGGGAACGTTAATTTTTGCTCCATTGGTTTTTAGCAAGACAATGCTTTTGCCCTCCACCCCGACGAACTTTGCATCGATTGAGAATTTCCCGGTGGCGTCGGTCCACGTTTCTGCTTGCGCAGAGGCACAAAATGGAGTGCCAATCGCGATGAACAATCCGAGTAAGCAAATTCCGCCGATGCAAGCAGGCGGAGACAACGATTTTGAGTAAGTGTGATTGTGGAACATAAGAACCTATCGAGTTTGCGAAGCAAGTTGGGGAGGCTGACAACGGCCTCATGCCAGCCTATCTGATTGGCAGTGAACCGATTGCCGAGGGGCGCGAAAAAAGCGGCGGATCGGAAAAAAATCCGGAAATACGACAGTGCTTATCCAACGGTGTTGCCACCCTCCATTGTCGCACGGCTTTCCAAGCCGTTAGCGTGCCCGCGTTTTGAAGGTCAACCCGAGAGGTCTAGGAGGTTTGGGTTTGCAGGGTGCCGTCAGGGTAGATCACATGGTTTCATGCCGCCCCTTCGGGGCTTTGCACTCGCGTTTGCCCCCGCATATACGGGCTGACGCCCGTGGCTACATCGTGCCGTCCCCACGGGACTAACGACAGCCACGGAGTGGCGACAGGTAATGGCCATGGGCGTGACCCGATGGACCACAAACGCTCAACTATTAATGGCAATGACTCGGACGATCATCCAAACGGCGGTGGCGACCGTACCGACGACCAGCGTCCAGCCGACACGTTTGAGTTGTCTGGCATGGGGTGGATCGAACATCAGGTACCAAGCCATTGCCAACATCGGCAGCGTGGTGATCGTCAACGAATATCCGGCAAACGTCGTGACTGCAACCAAGATCGAGAGTGCCGAGATTGAGAACCAGTGTATTTGCCGCGAGTGCCGTTTTTGTGCAGCGATGACTCCGCGAACTGCCATCGTTGTCGCAGCAAACCCGACAAGCCAAGTCGCCCAGGACTGCATTGTGTCCGCGAACGATAGTCCTCCCGCCAGCAGGATCGGCACACACGGCACCGATAATCCGATGACGCCCCACATCTGGCCGCCTAGCGTGCGATGTTTACCGGCAATGGCGAGAGCGAAGCCGCTGATGGCCAACACGCTGCAACCCAACAACGATCCGCGAACAATTGGCGAACCGAGGACCAAGGCAAGCGTGCCAAACATGACAGTGATCGCAAGCAACGTGGCCAATCGCTTCGTCGCCGATGGCGTATTTTGTTTGGCACGTTTTCCGCGATGCCCCCATGCGACCAGCAAAGGTTCATGAGCCAGAAAGCCTGCGGCCGATGCAGCGGCAACCGAGACGCCCACGACCGTCGGTCCGGTGATCGCAAGCGAAGCCACGATGGGAATGCCAAGGATTGCGTACGCACCGTGTTCCTTGGGCTGCAGTTTCGCCGCCGGTAAACTTTTCGATGCGATGTCGTCTGTTAGAGTGACGGTGCTCATGATTGAGATCATAAAAGGTTAAAAACGGTTGGACATATAGCCGCCTTTTGCTCCGCAAAAGTAGAGTCCGCTAACCATGCGTTCGCAGATCAATAGACAACCGTGAACTGACACTCATTCCTACACATTGCAAGGGGATTGCTTTAGAGACTCGACAACACGTGCCGCCGCCTTCTGGCCACTTTCGATACATCCGGGCACGCCGACGCCTGACAAGGAACTGCCGGCGAGAGCTAGGCTGGGATGCAAATCAAGTCGTTCGGTAATTTCGGCGATCCGTTGTTTGTGGCCGACATGGTACTGGGGCATCGCATTCGTTTGACGAGTGATGTGTCGCAGTATCGGTTCGCCATCGATGTCGAGCAACTTGGCGAGTTCCCAATGTGCCAATTCAACCAATTGTGCATCGGGCATGCGAAGCAGACCTGGTTGCATCGCGCCGCCGATGAACACTCGCATCAGCACGGTGCCGTCGGGAGCACGGCCTTCGTATTTTTCGCTTGAGAAACTGCACGACAAAATGAAATGGTTCTCGACATGCGGGACAACGAAGCCGAACGAGTGCAGCGGCGTGCGAATCTGGTCTCGGCGAAACGCCAGCGAAACAACCGCGCAACTGGCGTACTCGATCCGCCCGAGTCGGCGGGCCATCTTGGGATCAACACGTCGCAGCATTTTGGCGGCATGATTCGCCGGAGCGGCGACGATTACGGCGTCCGCAGACGTTTGCTTCCCATCTTCGTGTTGGATAGTCCAGCCCGAATCGGTCTGTGACAACTCACGTACAGAGGAATTTAAGTGAATACCTTCCGCGGGCAGACTGTTACCCAACGCCTGGATCAACCGCGACATCCCGCCTCGTAGTGTCATGAATTGGCTGTACCTTGCACCGCCTCGTTTCTCACTCGCGTGTTTTTGGGTACGGCGGCCCGCCATCATTCCTCGAATTAAACTTCCGTAT
>CAXBHV010001299.1:0-2680 GCA_963974855.1 uncultured Rhodopirellula sp.
AACAAGCAACGAGGGTGCGGGGGGCCAACAACTGCCTTGGCAAGACGAGCCTGCGACCTACTGCGTCGGCGTGCTTGCCCGTGATGCGGGTCATCGTCACCCCGGTCGCCGAGCGGCATCGGCAAAAAGTTGGTTGTCACACGAAGGCGTCGATCGCACCGCCGATTTATTGCCCTGGCACGGCGATGCCGACGTGACTCGATTGTCGCCAGTCGATGCATCGTCACGGTATCTGGATCACCTGCGTTCGGCGTGGGATCATGCTCACCCCGAGGATCCGCTTGCGCAGCAAGACGTCGTGATTACGTTGCCAGCGTCGTTTGACGAGGTGGCTCGCGAACTGACAGTGGCAGCGGCAAAAAAGCGGGATTGTCGCGAGTCTACTTGATCGAAGAACCGCAAGCGGCCTTTTATGCCTGGATCGATCGCCAAAAAGAGGAATGGCAGAAAAGTGTCCAGCCGGGACAGTTGATTTTGGTTTGTGACATCGGCGGTGGCACCACCGACTTGACCTTAATCCGCGTACGGGCGGCAGGGGAATCCGGCGATCAAATTCAGTTTCATCGCGTTGCCGTCGGAGATCATTTGATTCTCGGTGGCGACAACTTGGATCTAGCCGTTGCAAAGCTCGCCGAAGCAAAAATCACGAAGGATCAGCCCGACACTCCACTGTCGCCGAGTCAATGGGATCGTTTGGTTCAGGTATCGCGAACCGTCAAAGAAACGATGCTGCAAGCCGATCGTCCCGCATCCTACACGATCAATCTGCCGTCCGAAGGATCCAAATTGCTCGGCGGCAGCGTTCAAGTGCAAGTCTCGGACGCCGAAATTGATGCCGTTTTAATGGATGGGTTCTTCCCTCAAGTCGACTTGGACGCGACCGCCATCGCTGGCGATAGTGGATT
The DNA here is from genome assembly GCA_963974855.1 of uncultured Rhodopirellula sp. Lineage (GTDB taxonomy): Bacteria > Planctomycetota > Planctomycetia > Pirellulales > Pirellulaceae > Novipirellula. Next base: position 906 of record CAXBHV010001299.1, read on the forward strand.
CCAAGAGTTTGGTTTGCCGTACGCCGCCGATGCTGCGATCACCCGCCACCTTGCCGAATTTTTGAATACACACCGGCGTACCGGCCTAGATGAGCAAGACGACCATTCCGCCGAACGCCCCGCACTCGTGCTGTTCAACGGCGGAGTGATGTCGGCACCGGCGGTTCGCCAGCGGATCGTCGAATCTCTAACGCGTTGGTTTGCTGGGGACGAAGCCGGCTGGAAACCTCGCGTGCTAGAAGCGCCGCGACTCGATTTGGCGGTCGCCCAGGGCGCAGCCTACTATGCCGGTGTGCGGCGCGGACATGGCGTCAAAATTGCCGCGAATCTGGGCCGGTCGTATTACATGCAGGTGGCTGATAATCCGCCGCAGGGGCTGTGTTTGATCCCAGGAACCGCCGAAGCGGGCCAGCGATTCCGCGCCGACGGACATCCGCTGGAATTACAAATTGGGTCACCGGTCCAGTTTCCGTTGTGGGTTAGCAGTACTCGATTGGCTGATTCCGTGGGGACGTTGATCGAAATCGATCGCAAGGAAGTATCGCCCTTGCCGCCGATCTGTACCGCATTGGTGCAAGGCAAACGACGCAGTGATGAAACGATCAAAGTAGTGATTGAATCCGAACTGAGTGAAATCGGAACTGTCGGATTGTTCTGCGTCGACACCGATTCAGGCAAACGATGGCGACTGGAGTTTGACATCCGCAGCACGCTTGAAACGGATCGTGACGCCCACACCGGAACCGGTGAAGCACGCGGAATCGTTGATTCCGATACCGTTGCCCAATGTGCAGAGGCGATCGAAAGTGTGTTTGCTGACTCGGCAACAAAGCTGAAACCCAATCAGTTGGTCAAGCGTTTGCAAGAGATTACCGAAACGCACCGAAACAATTGGCCTCCTTCGCTGCTCCGCGACCAATGGCAATTTCTACTGGACAACCAACAAGGCCGGCGTCAATCGGCACAGCACGAATCACGCTGGCTCAATCTCGTCGGATTCTGCTTGCGGCCAGGTTATGGCGTCGCGGTCGATGATTGGCGTGTCTCGCAGGTCTGGCGTGCAGTTCACAATAAACTGGTGTTCCCTGCAGCCGCCTCGCGTACCGAATCAATGATCTTGTGGCGAAGGATCTCGGGCGGATTGACGGCGGGACAACAAACGCAACTTGCTGCACCCTGGATTAGTACATTGAAAAATCGCACCAGAAAAGTCGAGCCGCACGAGGCCTCCGAGGCTTGGCGGCTGATCGGGTCGCTTGAGCGACTGCCCGTCGGGGACAAAGTCACCTTAGGGCGAATTGCAATCGAAGCCATCTCGCACAAAAAGAACGAAAAAATTCGCCATGCTTTGTTGTGGGCAGTTGGTCGTCTGGGCAGTCGTCAACCGCTGTACGGACCCTTGAATGGATGCGTCGGGGCAAGTGAGGTCGGCGACTGGATCGAAGCGCTGATTAGCTTGGATCGCAGCACGGACACCGCCTCGCATGAATCCGTTTGGATGTTGGCACTTGTCCAGATCGCGAGGATGACAGGAGATCGGTATCGCGATTTGTCGCCGCAGGTGCGAAGCGAAGTGATCGAATATCTAGAGGCGAAATCCGCACCGCCTCACTACCTTGAATTGCTGAAGAACGTTGGGCGGCTGGAAAGCGAAGAGGAAGCAGCGATTTTCGGAGACTCGTTGCCGCTTGGGATTCGGTTGGTGCGGTAGGTTCGCTGGGCACGCAAAGAACGCAAGCAAAACGCCCCCCCAATTGACCGTTTACGATCAACGG
>CAXBHV010001300.1:0-2678 GCA_963974855.1 uncultured Rhodopirellula sp.
TTCAGGCACTTAGACTAGTTTCCGGTGTCGGAATCCGAGGCACCGCGATCGCCACCGCGACCGCCGCGATCACCACCACGACCACCTCGATCGCCACCGCGACCGAACCCACCACGGCCACCGTCAGCACCTGGTGCACCGCCACGATCTCCGCCACGCATTCCGCCGCCTTGAAGACCCTCAGGCATCTCAAACTTTTCGCCTTTCATCTTCTCGAACGCAGTCTTCTGATCGGCAGTCAACACAGCCAACACTTGGGTCTCGATGTCTTCGCGGACCTTGCCGAATGCTTCACGCATCTTGTCACGGTCGCCCGAAGCCATCAGCTCACGCATCTTGTCTCGCATTTCATTCTGAATTTTTTCGCGAGTTTCTTCCAGTTCTTTCTTCTGAGCGTCGGTAACTTTGAGCTCTTTCTGAACTTCTTCGTTGGCAAGAGCAGCAACACCTTGAACTTGGATCGAGATTTCTTTTAAGCGTGTCAGCTGTCCAGGCAACAGCACTTCCTCGAGTTGCTCACGCATTTTGTCGCTGCGCACTTTGCGCTCGTCTTGCATCTTCTTGAAGAATTCAGCACGCTCATCTTCACTTGCGTTTCGGAAATCGAAATCGGGTCGCCCCCCACGATCACCGCCATCGTCACGGATCTTCTTGAGTGCTTCGGCTTGGTCGGGCATCAATTCGATTTCCTCACGAACCTTTTCGTTCATCAGTAAACCAAAGGTTGGATCTCCGCCACCTGCTCCGCCAGGACCGCCTGCTCCGCCTCGGCCGCCGAAACCGCCACGATCACCACCACCGCCACGACGGCCTCCTTCTTGTGCCATCGCATCGCCAACCAACATTGCCGATAGCGCCACCGCTACAAGGCCAAACGCAACGAACTTCTTTTTCATCTGAAACAATCCTAGAACGAGTAAGAGGAGTAGCTCTATTTTTTTGTTGTAATAGGGGCTTGGGCCTACAATGCGATGCCGGCCACCAAGACATGAAACCAACAAAACCTCGGAAGGTTTCGGTCGTTTCACGAAAGGGAGAAAAAAGCAGGATTTAGGACACTTTTCGGTGAACGCCACCAAAACACGTTCACCCACGGGCGTTTGCCTAGAATCACACTGCTTGCGAGGCTCTTGTCTCGTCTTTTCTCGTTCGGCAGGCGGGAGCCTGCAATTCACAGGACTGCTAGGCAGGAGCCAGAGAGCCCGTCAGTAATTGGCCGCTTGGAGCTAATTCGCTCGGACCGGACGCTGGAACGAATCTCGAATCTCGCCTCCTAGCAAGACGCATTTCCCCTCAATCGCATCCTCTGTGAACGTCAACACGAAGACGTGGCTGCCCTTGTCCGCCATCCCCGGCGACTGCAAGAACCAACGATCGTCTTTGGGAGTTCGCTGGGCCACCCCCAGCCCGCCTTCGCCGATATAGACCACCCCGCTCTCGTCGTGTTTTCCATCGCGGATAGGCACGGTCCGCTTGATGTTGTGACCGTCGGCTTCGCACACGAGGTCCACATTGTATTGCTCGAACAGCGGCACCCAACTTTGAAGAGCTGTGCTCGGAGTTTTGACAGCGGGAAAGGCAGGACGGTGATACTGGGCAACAACCCAGCGGTGAGCGGGACGCGCAGAAGCAAGCTCGCCTTGCAACCACTTTGCCTGGCTGCCAGCAGTGCTGGTTTCCGTATTGAGCGTGATGAACCTCGTGGTCGGCGTTAGGTTCAAGGCGTAATAGTTTTTGTCGCCGTCGGGAAATCCAAAGACTTCGTTAAACGGTTTCCCTGAATCGTGGTTTCCTCGCGCCGGAATCACAGGCAACAATCGATTGTCATCCGTTACCGTCAATTCATGATCCGACAACCATTCGGACCACTGAGCAACATTTGGCCCGCTAACGATATAGTCACCCCCATGAACAAGTGCCAATATATCATCGGCCGGATCGTCGTTGGCAAACGATTGGCTCACCAACTGAGCGATCATCTGGTTCACCTTGCGCCGCTCTTGCTGATCGCTCCGAGAGTCGCCGCCATTCAATAAACTGAAAGCCCGATCCCGGTCCGGAGCCGTCAAAAAGTAAAATACGCGCGACACTTCGTCATCGCTGATCATTTGCACTTCGTAGCGGGTCGCCGGCTTCAGCCCCGTCAATTCGACATGGTGGTAATAGAGCTCGGCATGACCGCCTGTGAATCGCCCACTGTTTGTAGCGACAATGCCTTCGTCGCGATCGCTCCCTTTGACTCGGTAACGCAACGTGTGCTGATTTCCTGGTTCGGCGGTACTCCAAGAAATCGTTGCCGATGTAGCGGGATCCGACCTCCATGTCACTCGCCAATGCGCCGGCTTGGTTCCCACCAGCGATGCATCCGCGTATAGACTTTCCCTTGCAGTGAGGCAAAACAGTCCAAGACAACTGACAAAACAAAACGAGGCAAACGAAGACGTTGGTTTCATGGACTAAGCCAATTGCTCGGAGGGAGGTGGGGAAGGCGAGGAAGCACGATTGTACATCAACTTCCCGCGCGGAGCTAACACCGTCGCCGCCAAAACCAATGCGAAAGGCACACCACCATTGGCCGCCCGAATCAAGGCTTCCGGCCAAGCGTCCACCCCGAATGCGGTCATCCGGCTCAGCGCCGTGATCACGCCCCAGCAAGCCATGTAGACGGGCACAGCACG
>CAXBHV010001301.1:0-2674 GCA_963974855.1 uncultured Rhodopirellula sp.
CATTTGTTGGCACAACATGCTCATGACATCGAATTTGTCAGTGATTTAACAGCGGCCATGGTGCACCGACACTGTCGCCCGTGATGGGAAACCTGTTAACCGAAAAGAATGTAACCCTTATGCAGCGAGAGATCCTATTATTCGCGGCCATCCGTGACGCCGCCGAAACCGATTCGCTGGTCATTGACGTGCCAAGCGATGCGACCGCCGACGACGTGCTTCGCGAAGTCGCTGAGCGTATTCCGTCCACGCAATCACTGTTGGCGTCTTGCCGGGTGGCGCTAGATAATCGTTATGTTGCAAACACTCAGCTGCTTGGGGCGGCAAAGGAGATTGCGATTATTCCACCGGTCAGTGGTGGTTGATTGTGATGCCAGACAGCTACGTTTACCTGACCGAGGACCCAATTGATTATGGGCCGCTGTTGACGAAGATTGCGGACCCCGATGTCGGAGCCCACGCGTGGTTCTACGGAGTGACGCGGCGAACCACAGGCGACCGCGTCACCAGCCTGCTCTCCTACGAAGCCCATCAACCGATGGCTCTCGCGGAGCTAAATCGTTTGGCGGGAGACGCAATCGAGCAGTTTGGTTTGAGCAAAATCGTCATCGTCCATCGGCTTGGTGAAGTCCCCGTGGGCGAAGCGAGTGTGGTGCTCGGATGCAGCAGTGCACATCGCAAACAGTCGTTTGCCGCGCTGCCATGGTTGATGGATCAAATCAAAACGGACGTGCCGATTTGGAAGCGAGAAATGTACACTGATGGAACGACCCAGTGGGTGCACCCTACGGATCCAAGGACGCAACAAATCGAAGCGAAGGATGACACATGACGTCGCCTCGCCGAATCTATTTTGATCACGCAGCGACGTCTTGGCCGAAACACTCGGATGTGTTGGATGCGATGGATCGGTACGCTCGCGATTGCGGTGCTGCGTCGGGACGTGGCCAATATCAATCGGCAAACCAAGCCGACGCGATCCTGCGTTCGGCTCGACTCGGACTTTCGCGTCTGATCGGAAGCCCCGCAGCCGAGAGTATTGCGTTTTTCAGCAACGGCACTCAGGCGATCAACGCTGCGGTCGCGGGCATTGTTCGCGACGGCGACCATGTCGTGACCACCGCGGCCGAGCACAACAGCGTACTGAGACCGCTATCACATCTTGCCGCGGCTCGTGATGTCACGCTCACGATCGTCGACTGCGATCGCGATGGCGTGGTGCGTGCCGACGACGTGCTCGATGCCGTTACCGATTCGACTCGGTTGGTGGCGGTCACATCGGCGAGCAATGTCACGGGGGCAGAGCAACCGATTCAAGCGATTGGCGACGGATTGCGAAATCGGGGAACCACAGGCAACTCAACCGCCTTCTTGTGCGATGCAGCTCAAACGTTTGGTTATCTGCCAATCGACGTCCAAGCATGTGGGATCGATCTGTTGGCAGCACCAGGACACAAGGGCGGCGGCGGACCGCAAGGAACGGGATTCCTGTATGTTTCGCCTGATTGGCACGATCAAATCAACGCCAGTGTGTTTGGTGGCACCGGCAGTCAATCCGAGTCGTTGGAGATGCCGACGGCAATGCCTGCGAAGCTAGAACCGGGGAATTTGAACGTCGCTGCAATTGCCGGCTGGGACGTGGCGATCAAGCAGATTGCCGCCCGCGACTCAAAGGTCTACAGCGAGACCTTGTCATCGGTAGCCCGACAGTTAAACGAGGGACTTCTAGCCATCAAGTCGATCCGCGTGTTTGGCAAGCCCGGTCGGTTGCCGATTGTCAGTCTCGCGATCGATGGTTTTGTACCGACCGATCTGTCGGCGATTCTTGATGCTCAGTTTTCGATTGAAACGCGAGCAGGGTTACATTGTGCGGCATTGATTCACGAGCCGATCGGCAGTGCACCCGCAGGAACGCTACGAATCAGCGGCTCGGTGACCACGACAAGTGAAGAAATCGATGCGGTGATCGAAGCGATCCGGCAGATTGCCGATTCCGTCGGCTGACACTGCCCGGATGGGTGGAAATCAGCTGAGCCGACGGCGCTAGACGCGGGCATGCTATATTCAAAACTGACAGGCCCGCGGCTAACGCCGTCGGCTCACAGGTATCGACATTGTGTCGGTACAATCCGCACTCTTCAGCGACTTTCGTCGCCCATTGTAGAACAATTGTCTCAATTGTTCCGCCAGTGGAATCGGCTCAGGAAAGCGAACAGTTGAGGACAACTGTTCTACATTGGGAAAATTGGACTTAGCGTCCCAGGTAAAGCGAGACGCCACCGCGTCCGATCGAAATGCCTGATCCGCCGCCATAGCCATAACCGTAGCCGCGGTAGCTTCCGTAGGACGGGTAGCCGTAGCCGCCACCGTAGTAGGATCGATACGGAGCTCGGTAATTAGATCTGTAGCGAGTTCCATAATGCACCGGAGCTCGATAGCTTTGGTGGACACCATGATGACCGTGGTGGTAACTGCTGTGATGATGTCCGCTGTGTCGTGAAAAACGACCGTTGGCTGCATCGGCACTGCTTGTCATCACGACGCCAGCAAGAACGAACACGCCAGCAAATAAAATCTTCTTGAACATCGGGATTTCTCCAGGATGGTAGGGTGTCATTTGAGGAAATCGCAGCAAGATTGATGCTGCGTCCTGATTCATGATAGGTTCGTAGTT
>CAXBHV010001302.1:0-2673 GCA_963974855.1 uncultured Rhodopirellula sp.
CACTTTGGTAATTTGGGGCGGCGAATTTGGCCGCACTCCGATGGGCGAAGTCCGCGAGAACACCGGCCGCAATCACCATATCGACGCGTTCACGATGTGGTTTGCCGGTGGCGGATTCAAGCCAGGACAAGTGTATGGGCAAACCGATGAATTTGGATTTGGCCCGACTGAAAATCCGGTGCATGTTCATGATTTGCACGCCACGCTGCTTCACCAACTCGGTCTCGATCACCAGCGACTATCGGTGCGATTCCAAGGCCTCGATTTCCGGCTCACCGGCGTCGACCCCGCCCACGTCGTCAAAGACCTGTTGGCGTAAAGAGAATGTCTTGTAGGCACGTAAGCCGGAGCGGACTTCCGGCATCGCGGGATTCACCCTCCCGGCGGAGCCAGGAGGGTCGGAAAGCGAGCCTTCAGCGAGCTTTCCGGGGAGGGTTTCGTGGCAGCTAGATTGCACTGTCCAACTCTAACACCCCGAGGCTCCACCGGTGAGCTTGCTCCGCTCGCTCTCAACTTTCCGAAACAAGTTTTAGGGAGGTGAAGAATCGGCACGGCGTCTGGGATGAATTCGCCATCACTCTCCCATCGGCCGAAAGTCTTCGCGACTTTCGCTACGGCCACACACTGCTGCGGGGTCTACGTCGCTTTCGCGACTTGATCCGGCCAGCAAAAAAAAATTGAAAAACTTGATTGACTTCAGACAGCCACCACCTTACTATCAAGCTAGTACACTACAACGCTAGTCATGTGGCAGTCGCTATGTTTTTCACGGTTGATCCGTCCAGCGGCGTGGCGATCTATTTACAGATCGTTCGTCAAATCAAATTCGCCATTGCCGAGCAGACGCTACGGCCGGGCCAGTTGTTGCCAAGCGTTCGCGTCTTGAGCCAGCAATTGACGGTAAATCCGAACACGGTTTCGCGTGCCTTCGGCGAGCTGCAATCCGAAGGCATCATCGAGACGCTCAGGGGACGTGGCGTGATCGTTTGTCACGGCGCCGTCGATCAATGCCGGAAACAACGCAAAACGATCATTGCCGATCGTATTGTCGGCGTCTTGACCGAAGCGCTGCATGGCGGCTTATCGGCCGACGAGATTCGGGCCATTGTCGACAAGAAACTGGTCACGCTCGAGCGTACCGTGAACACCGTTTCAAACGAGGCTCCCGATTGACCAGCGTGATCGACGCTGAAAAAGATCTTTGCCGACCTGCCTATCCTTGGAAACGCCCTCAATTATGAATGACGTCATCACTGCCAACCAATTGACGATGCACTTTCGCTCTTGCGATGCCCTCCGCGGTGTCGACTTAGCAATCAAGCCGGGAACCGTGTTTGCACTGCTCGGGGAAAACGGAGCGGGCAAGACAACCTTGATACGCATCTTGACTGGGTTTCAGAAACCGACTTCGGGTTCATGCCGCGTTTGTGACATCGACCCCACGTCGCAGCCACTGGAAGTACGACGCAAGATTGGCTATGTCTCCGATGCTCCCGCCCTGTACGACTGGATGAGCGTTGCGGAGATCGGTTGGTTCGCCGCGTCGATTTACGGTGGCGACTTTCATCCAACGTATTTAGATTCGATTCGCCGTTACGAGCTGCCAGCAGACCGCAAAATTCGTCATCTGAGTAAAGGGCAACGTGCGAAAGTTGCCCTTTCGTTGGCGATCGCCCATGACCCAGAACTGCTAATCTTGGACGAGCCCACCTCGGGGCTGGACCCGATGGTTCGCCGTGATTTTTTAGAAAGCATGATCGACCGAGCTGCATCAGGGCGAACGGTTTTCTTGTCGAGTCATCAGATCAGCGAAGTCGAGCGTGTCGCTGATACGATTGCGATTTTGCATGAAGGGCGGCTGCGAATCTGCTGCCCGCTGAGTGAACTGAAGGACTCGGTTGTCGAATTGACGATTAGCCTAGACGATCCATTAGTCACGGTGCCAACGTTACCTGATCCCGCTGAAGTATTGTGCGAAGAAACGTACGGCCGCCAACACCGGGTTGTGGTGCGACATTATCAGTCTGACATGCACGCCGTGCTCACATCGGCCCCAGGGGTGGCGGGCGTTTCCGAGCGAGACTTGTCACTCGAAGAAATTTTCATTGCCTACACAGACGGCTCGAGCCCGAACCGCAATCAAGAAAATCCGGCGAAGTCAATGGTCTAGTTCGCAACCAATAAACGCTTCTGCGATACGCACCTCTTATCCCTACCATCCATGATGAACGCGCCCCTGATGAACGTGAACCGCGACATGATCCGAGGATTGTACTGGAAGGAAACGCGGCAACTGTTACCGCTTGTTTTTATCTTGGTAGCAGTGGGCGTGTTCCTGATGGTGGTTTGGGGAATATCCCAAGACGGTCGAGCTCCGATGGCCGACTATGCACGATCACTACCGCTAGTTCTGCCCGCCTTGTTCGCGGCAGGAGCGGGTGCGTTGTTGGTGGGACAAGAGAAAGAACAGCGCACGTTGTGGTGGTTGATCTCGATGCCCGTCGCACCGAAACAACTGATTGGGATCAAGTTCGCGGTGGGATTCATCGGATTGGCGGTGATGTGGGTGATTTGCTGGATCTTGTTTTGGATCGTGCAATACAGCAACGGTGGCCCAAGTCGCTCGCTGCTTCCGTATCTAACCTTCCCCGGAGTCGCAGATTACGTTTTCTT
>CAXBHV010001303.1:0-2668 GCA_963974855.1 uncultured Rhodopirellula sp.
CGATACTCCGTTACGCACCGGATCCTCGTCCAGTTTAACCTGGCGATCCTTTCCGAGCTTGTATTCTTCTAATTCTTCAACGTGGTTTTCGATCGCCCAGTCGTATTGTTGCAAGGCACTTGTGTAGTTGTCTTGCGCTACGCGATTTTGAGTCTTGTCGTATTTGTAGTGATCGCTGATCTGGGCCCACAAATACTTCCATTCCTGATCGACGCGGTCGCGGTCTAATCGAATTTTACCTTCATTATCCCAGACAAGTCCACGATATTGTTCGGCAAAAGGCCCTTTTGCGTTAGCAAAAAACGGAGTGGCGGTCCAATTTCCCGAAGCATACTTCTCCATCCCTTCGGTGTAGAAGTGCCAACCGACCGTCAGACGCAACAGAACCAGCATCGTCATGCCGACCAGTCCCAGAAGTCTTGGAGAAAGCCCCCAGCCAACGGCCAAACGCAGCGGCAACAAAACAAGCTTTCTCACTGAAGGCAGACTCCGAACTAAGGGCAAGCAAGAACCCGTCGGGAGGGCATCCACGACAGGGAAAGGTGGGTAGGTAGGGCGCAGATTCTATCAAAACCCCGGTCACGCTGGGGCTCATTATGGCAAGTCGACCGAAAATCGCCAAGGATAAAGCCTGCAAAAATACGGCTGTGGCGTTTGCAAGAGTTCCGATACGCGGCAGAGTCTGTCCCCGTTCCGGTTTCTGCTACTTCACTAGTTCCGGCTGTGTGGCGTTGACCGAGCGAGTTTCTTTGAGCCCGGTGGTATCGCGAGTGTAGCCGAGCACTTCGTGCAATTGAGAAAACTTGTTCACCCCGGTGCTGAACTCAATTTCTTTGCCACTAAATTGACAAGGGTGCTGATAACCGCAGGCGTAGGACAGCGAGAGCAGTTCCTTGCGGAAGCTTTTGATAAATCTTGCCATCCGTTCGGCTTTCTCGTCCACATTCAATCCGGCCTGTAGCCAGCGGTTTTGGGTGGCAACCCCGGCCGGGCAATGGTCCGTATGGCACTTGAGCGATTGGATGCAACCAATCGCCATCATCGATTCGCGAGCAATTTGAATGGCATCGCAACCCATCGCAAACGCGATCACCGCACGATCGGGAAATCCCAATTTGCCACTGCCAAGCCAGACGATGTCTTTGGAGATGCCAGCCTCTTGGAAAATGGGATAGACGCGAGCGAAGCCAATTTTGAAGGGCAGCGAGACGTGGTCGGCGAACGCCAGCGGTGCGGCTCCGGTGCCCCCTTCGCCACCATCAATCGTGATGAAATCGGGGCCCTCGCCACGCTCACGCATTCGTTTTGCCAATTCTTTCCAGAAACCACCGTTGCCGATCGCACTTTTGATTCCCACGGGAAGCCCTGTACGGACCGCAATCATTTCGATCCAGTCGATTAATTCATCAACCGTGTCAAATTCCGAGTGGGCGTTGGGTGAAATGCAATCGACACCAACCGGGACATCGCGTGCGAACGCAATCTCGGCGGTCACCTTTTTGCCGGGCAAAATGCCGCCTTTACCAGGTTTGGCACCTTGCGAAAGTTTGATCTCGATGCAACGAATTGATGCGTTCTGCTCGACTTTGGCCGCGACAACATCGATCGAAAAGCGGCCGTCACGGTCGCGAGCCCCAAAATACCCCGTGCCCAATTGCCACATGATATCGGCGCCGTGGCAATGATACGGGCTGACGCCTCCTTCGCCCGTGTTGTGAAAGCAGTTTGCTTTCTTGGCGCCGATGTTCATCGCCGCCACCGCGTTGGCTCCCAGCGAACCGAAGGACATCGCCGAAATGTTAATCACTGATTGAGGTTTGTAAGGTCTAGCCCGTCGATGCGCTTCGCCCATCACTTTTAAACACGGAATATAAGTCGGATCATCGCCAACGTGTTCTGCCTTGGTTTCCGGAAACGGGAACACGGCATGTTTGATAATCGGGTAACCAATCCCGTAAATTTGTTCGGTGGTGCCAAAGCCAAAGTTGTTGTTCGCACCTTTGGCTGAAGCGTAAATCCAACTGCGTTCGTCTCGGTTAAACGGCATCTCTTCTTTATCGTTGGCGACCCAGTATTGTCGCATTTCCGGTCCCACCGTCTCTAACCAGTAACGGATGTGCCCCACGATTGGAAAGTTGTGCATGATCGTGTGCTTCTTCTGGATGAAGACATCAAGCACGAACACCAGCGTCAGGAAGCCGACACCCCCGCCAATCAAAAGCAGCATCCAGTGGTCGCTCATTGCGTTAAACATGTTGGAAACCCTGCAATAGTAAAGAAACTGCGTGCTTCGATTCCGGCCCGAGCCCTTATCGTATCACGAGCCCCCCGGTTCGTGTCTGTCTATCCCCTTGGCCCCCACCGCTGTTTCGTTCCCCCCTTCGAACTTTTGATGGGCGAGAAATGGGGGCACCATGGCTCGTGAAAAAGGCCCAAAATGCCGAGCAGGAGCGTTTTGAGTGAGAAAATTCCTTTGTCAAGTCGATGACCGAAGGAGGCTGGATTGCTAGGCTAACTGGGAGCCGAGTCTTGCCGTGGCACAAAGGAAATGGAGCCCCCACTATGAACGCATCGATCATTACCGATTTGAGTCAAGCCGCTTCGCCCCAAACGAAGCCGTTCGTCCATCTGCATTGCCACAGCCATTACAGTTTGCTGGACGGAGCGG
>CAXBHV010001304.1:0-2667 GCA_963974855.1 uncultured Rhodopirellula sp.
TTCTATCTGGTTGCGGCGCGGGTGATCGCGACCGCGGCAGCCGTACTGATGATTCTCGGTGGACTGATCTTCGCGAATTTACCCAAAGAAAGCATGAACGACATCTCATTGATCGTGACCTCCATCTTTGGTGGCTGTTTGATGGGGTTGTTTATGGTTGGCTTCTTCACCGTGCGAGTGGACGGCTTCTCGGCGACTTGTGCGCTGCTAGCGGCCGTTGTCTTCAACGTTTATCTCGGGCTCGGTGCACTGCAAGTCTTGCCTGTCGATTACCGGCTTCCGGTCCATAGCTATTGGACGGGTGCTCTCGTCAATTTCACTTTCATCGTGTTCGCCTTTGTGATCGCAAGAGTACGAAACCGCACGCCCCGCGATCTAGCGGGGCTGACGGTGTGGACCCTCAATACCAACTCAAGCAAAGTAGAAACAGTCGCGCATGAGTGAATCCAAACCTCACACGCAAGTCTTTGACGTCGTCGTAATCGGTGGAACGCCCGGAGGGATTTCCGCAGCGATTGCGGCAGCCCGAAGCGGATGCCGCGTAGCGATCACCGAACATCATGCTCACCTCGGGGGCATGGCGACCAGCGGTCTAGGCAAAAGCGACATTGAAAATCGCGAGATGATCGGAGGCATCTTTGCGGAGTTCGTGGCGCACGTTCGCTCGTATTACGCGGAGCGTTTCGGAGAAGGTTCGCAGGATTTCGCTCTCTGTCGCGAAGGTTACTATTATGAACCGTCGGTAGCCGAAGCGATCTTTGACCGGATGCTCGAGAACGAGGGTGAGCATATCCGCGTCTTACGAAGTCACTCGCTACAATCGGTGGAAGTGATCAATGGACGCGTTCGCCGGGTTCACGTGATGTCCAGTGAAACCGCTTCCGAATTGCGGCTAGAAGCCTGCGTGTTTATCGATGCGACCTACGAAGGCGATCTGTATGGGTTGGCCGGTGCAGAGTTTCGTTTGGGACGCGAGTCGCGAGACGCATTTGATGAACCGCACGCTGGTCTAGTTTACTATGACTACGAAGAAGGCAAGTTCTTAGCGGGCACCACGGGCGAAGGAGATGGACGCTTACCCGCCTACACCTACCGATTCTGTCTGACCACCGATCCCGATAACGGCTACGTTCTGCAGCAGCCTCCGGAGGATTACGATCCGGAGTTGTATCTGCCGTATCACGATGACTTAGCGGCGGGGCGTTTGTCGGCGCCGCGGCAACTGATGTCTGGCTGGGGGTACTACCCCGAACATTTTGACACCTTGTTGCGGGCTCTGTCAGTGACGGAACTTCCCAACCAAAAAATTGATGCGAACATCAACCCGCGGCCATTGGCGTTTCCGTTTGCAGAGCAAAACGTGGGCTACGTCGAGGGGACGGAAGAGGAACGCGAGCGGATCCGCCGTCGTCATCGTAACATTGCACTGGGGCTGCTGTACTTTTTGCAGAACGATCGTTCTGTTCCCGAAAAGCAGCGAGAAATGGCTCGGCGTTACAACTTGCCGTTGGATGAGTTCACCGACAACGATCACTTCCCGTATCAGCTTTATGTGCGTGAAGCGCGTCGTCTGAAGGGCCAATACACGCTGACCGAACATGACATCGCACGGATAAGCGATGATCCGAACGCCGGGATGCATGAAGATGCAATCGCGGTGGGCGAATTCCCGATTGATAGTTTTCCGACTCAGTTGCGAAAGCCAACTGATACGCGGGTGCTCGAAGGGTACTTGGGCATGCTGAACAAGATCACGCGTCCCTACCAAATTCCGTATCGGATCATGCTGCCTGAACGCGTCCGCGGCTTGATCGTACCGGTTGCCGCATCGACGACTCACGTTGCCTACTCGTCCATTCGTATGGAGCCAACCTGGATGGCAATGGGGCAGGCCGCTGGCGTCGCTGCATCGTTGGCGGTGAAGGGCAATTGTGAGTGTGACGCGATCTTGATTGACGATTTACAACAAACGCTCCGCGGGCAAGGCCAGATATTGGAACCACGTCTTGCCGCAGCGACATCAACCAACCGCACGAAAGCCGAGGGCTCTGTATGAATATCAAGTCACTGATCTACGCGGTTTTAAGCGTGGCAACGATTCCCGGTGCGGTTTCGATTGCCGACGAACCTGACTATCCCGACGCTGTTTCGAATCCGATGTCACCGTTGATGATTGCGGGAGACTCCTTTCCGGACGACAAGCATCAGATCGATCAAGCCAAGTTGCCTCGCGTGCCCGGTGAACACTCCGTCGTCAGCGACGTTAGGGAAGCTCGCGGAGTCAATCAACACAATTACTTGGTCAACCATCAGGGCAAGTACCTGATCATGTGGAGCGATGGTCCCGAGCTGGAGGACCGCGTCGGGCAACGAGTCAAATTCGCTATCAGTGACGATGCGGTGCACTGGGGCGAACCTCGCTTCCTGACGCCCGAGCCGCCTCACTCCGGACCGGACTCGCCGTACTACAACACTCGGTCGCCCAAAGGTTTCCGCTACATCGCCCGCGGCTACTGGCAACGCGACGGTGAACTGTATGCACTGGTCGCACTGGACGAAGCTGCCGGATTTTTTGGTCCAAGTTTAGAACTGCGAGCGTTTCGATTTGATGTCGAAAACGAAAGCTGGCAGGACACCGGGGTCATCGCCGATAACGCGATTAACAAT
>CAXBHV010001305.1:0-2662 GCA_963974855.1 uncultured Rhodopirellula sp.
AAACCGAAGGCAAGGAAGTCAAAGAGACCGACATTCCCGAAGGCATGCTCGCCGAAGCAATGTTGTGGCGAGAGCAAATGCTCGAAGTCGTTTATGAATTGAACGACGAAGCGATGATGTTGGCGATGGACGAAAAACCGGTGCCGCGTGAGATGATTGTGTCGACGCTCCGCAAAGGTTGCATCGATATGGCGATCCAGCCTGTGTTCTGCGGTTCGGCACTTCACGGTATCGGCGTTCAGCCGTTGATGACTGGGGTTGGCAATTATCTGCCCAGTCCGCTCGATCGGCCGCCGGTCGAAGGATTCGACCCCAATAAGCCCGACAAAGTTCTGGTTCGAAAACCAGATGTAAAAGAGCCGTTCTGTGGATTGGTGTTCAAGATTTTGCCTGCCAAAACGGGCGATAATTACTGGATTCGCGTTTATAGCGGTGAGCTGAAACAGAACTCGCGCGTGCAATGTCCCAATCGCGATAAGAAAGAAAATATTGCTCAGCTGTGGCAGATTCACGCCAGCAAGAAAGAACGCGATGGCCAAATCGAATCGGTCGGCGCGGGCGATATCTGCTGCGTGATCGGCCCTCGATTTGCCATCACAGGCGACACGGTTTGTGACACCAAAGAAACGATTGAATTGCCGAGCATCAAGTTTGCCGATTCGGTCTTGTCGATGGCGATTGAACCCGAAAACACAGGCGACCGTAAAAAGCTCGAAGAAACGCTCGACATGCTGCGCCGCCAGGACCCCACGTTTCATGCGGTCGAAAACGAAGAACTAGGGCAAACACTGATCAGCGGGATGGGGGAATTGCACCTGGAAGTGATCCAGCACCGATTGACCCGTGACTTCGGTTTGAACGTCAAGTTCTATAAACCACGTGTGAACTATCGCGAGACGATCAGCGGCAATGCCGACGTCGTAGGTCAGTGCAATCGCCAAATGGGCGCGTCGCACATGTTCGCACGATTGAAGGTCCGCGTTTCGGCACTCGAAGACAGTTCGTCACCAGTGCTGGTATTCGACCGTTTACCGCCGGAGTGCCCGCTGCAAGGCAACGTCCGCGCAGCCGCAATCGAAGAACTTCGTCAGCGTGCCGAGGGTGGCGGTTTGATTGCCGGGTTCCCGTTGTCTGGCGTTAAGATCGAAGCCTACGATGCCGAGGTCCACGAAGAGGGCAGCGACGAAGTGGCGTTCCGCATCGCCGCCGGTGACGCGTTCGACAAAGGACTGCAGGCCGCAGGTCCTGTGCTGCTCGAACCGGTGATGCGAGTCGAAGTCACGACCCCCGAAGACTACATGGGCGAGATCGTCGGTGATCTGCTGCAGCGGCGAGCCATCATCGCTTCGACCGAAACCCGCGGCGCGATGACAGTAATCACAGCCCACGCCCCACTGAAAGAGTTGTTCGGTTACTCAAGTGCCGTGCG
The DNA here is from genome assembly GCA_963974855.1 of uncultured Rhodopirellula sp. Lineage (GTDB taxonomy): Bacteria > Planctomycetota > Planctomycetia > Pirellulales > Pirellulaceae > Novipirellula. Next base: position 1,430 of record CAXBHV010001305.1, read on the forward strand.
AAGTCTCAGCCAAGGACGTGCTGGCGGCAGTATGGAACCCTATAACTACCAACCGGCACCCAAGGAAGACGCCGAGAGTTTTCAGTACTAACGATCGCGACTCGCTACCGAAGACCTACAGCTACGATGACGACACAAACGCTTGCGTTTAACGACGGATGTCTCGATCTGATTGATCAAACTCGACTTCCGACCGAGTTGGTGACGCTGCGATGCGAGAACGTCGCCCAAGTGTTTGATGCGATCCAGCGATTGGTCGTCCGCGGAGCTCCGGCGATTGGAATTGCGGCTGCTTATGGCGTCTGCTTGGCGCGGCAACCTGATGGGACGCGGTCCAGGCAAAGCTACCTTGATGCGATCGATCACCTAGCCAAAAGCCGTCCCACCGCAGTCAATCTGTTCTGGGCGCTCGACCGCATGAAAGCGATTGTCGATTCGGTGGTTGACGACGATGCGTTGCCCGAACGATTGCTTAGCGAAGCGACGTCGATTCATGACGAAGATCGTCAGATGTGCCGCGACGTCACGGTGCCGAACTGCTCGGCGATTGTCATCGCGTGTTGACGCACTGTAACGCGGGGGGATTGGCCACGTCGATGTGGGGAACGGCACTCGCGCCGATTTACCATTTGCATGAAGCGGGGCACGCCATCGAAGTGTTTGCCGATGAGACGCGGCCGCTGTTGCAAGGGGCTCGTTTGACAGCATGGGAATTAGCTCAGGCTGGTGTGCCGGTCACCGTGTTAACGGATTCGATGTCGGGATCCCTGCTGAAATCAGGCCAAATTGATGCGGTGATTGTCGGGGCCGACCGAATTGCTGCCAACGGGGACGCGGCACAAGATCGGGACCTACCCCTTAGCGGTGCTCGCCCGCTACCACAACGTGCCGTTTTACGTCGCGGCGCCGTCGAGCACGTTTGATCCTGCGCTCGCAAACGGCGATCTGATCCCGATTGAACAACGCGGCCGTGATGAAGTCGCAAAGCCTTACGGCGTGATGCTTGTCCCGGATGCAGCCAAGGTGATAAACCCTGCCTTTGACGTGACTCCCGCAGATCTGATCACCGCTATCATTACTGAGCGGGGAATTGTGAAGGAGCCTAGCCGCGAAAAACTCGCGAGTCTTCTCGGATGGTGACATCCACCGTGCGAAATCGCCCTCAATAAATCAGTGGTCGGCTGATGTCCGTGAATGCTTTCTGAAAATTCTTGGAAAAGAATTTACAGCAGT